>JACRML010000082.1 GCA_016214995.1 Deltaproteobacteria bacterium | reverse complement strand
GAGGCCAGATTGCAGTGGTTATACAAAATGCTGCTGTAAGGGCAGTCAGAAGGGGCGATAGGGAGGTTTCTATGGCTGATTTTGTAATGGCCTGCAACGAGGAAATGAGAGGGAATTTTGACGAAAGGGCAAAGGTAAAGGTAGGTTTTTAGTCATTGTTACCTGTCAAGCCACCACCACGGAACAGCAATTACCTTTGAATGAAGCCATTTGATTGAATTTCCGCTGTGGACAAGAATCCCTCTGACAGTCTCAGGCTGCTCGTCCATGAATAAAAGAAGATTTTTTATGTCATGAACTGTCGGGTTTGTGGTCATCTTCACTTCAAGGGCAAGGAGTTTCCTGCCATGCTCTAATACAAAATCAACCTCTTTACCTGTTGTAGTCCGCCAGTAGTGAATAACTGCCCTTGGTTTCATCATCTCGCAAAGGGCGCGGATGTGCAGGTAAACCATAGTCTCAAAATATCCGCCGAGTTCACGGGAGCGGAGCAATGATTCTTCATTAAAATATCCTGAGAGGAATATGCTTATTGCCGGATCAATAAAGTATATCTTTGGCGATTTAACGACACGTTTGCCCCTGCCGCTGAAAAAGCCCGGCACCCTCTGAATGATGTTGGATATCTCAAGCAGTTTGATATAGCGGTGCGTTGTGGGATGGCTGATACCGCTGTCTTTGGCAATGTCTGCCTGATTCAGGATATTGCCTGTCCGCAATGCCAGTGTCTGCATTACCTTGCGGAAATCTACAAGCGATTCCACCTGTGAAAGTTCCCGAAGGTCTCTTTCAAGATATGTCCTGATATATCCCTCAAGCCAGAGAAGGACATCGCCGTAATCTTTCATCTCCAGCAATGGAGGCATAAACCCCCTCAGCATGAGTGGCGCAGGGGATGTCGTCCTGACAGTTTGCTCAGGCTCAATATATTTTTTGTCCCATAACCGCCGGAAGTTTTCAGGTGTAAGGATGTCCTCTGCCTCTCCATGCGTTATCGGCAAAAGGTCAAAGTAAATAGCCCTGCCTGCAAGGGATTCGGTAACCTTTTGCATAAGAAGGAGGTTTGAAGAGCCTGAAAGGATGAAACGTTTTTTCTTTTGGGTGTCAACAGATAGTTTGATGGCATTGAAGATGCCGGGCAGTTTCTGCGCCTCGTCAATTATAATCAAATCCTTATCTCTCCAAAGCGACTGGGGGTCAAGCCGCGCCCTTTCTATAATGTCATAGTCATCCATGGTCATATAGGCAAAGTCCTGAAATTCATTCCTAAGCATGGTGCTTTTGCCTACCTGCCGCGCTCCGGCAACCACAACAACAGGGAATTTTCCGGTAGTTTGCCTGATTATCGGCGCCAGTCTGCGCTTTATGTAATTTATTTCAGTATGTGAAATATTATCTTTCATGCTCTAAAATATACTGCCGTCCTGTCGCTTTGTCAACAGATTTTTTGCTATCTGAACAATAGCCAAATAATAAAAGGGGTGATATCAAGGATTGGGGTCAGACTTGACTATTGACATTTACTCACCATTGGAATTTTTTAGAATGTCAATAAGCAAGTCTGACCCCAGTACATTACTAAACCTGTTCGTAGCTGATACCGGTAATAGTACAATCCGTAAGATTCAGTAATTCAACAGGCTATCCCCCCCTCCTCGTTGCTAACCTACAGCTATGATTCAAATAATCGGCTTACAACTGTCCCCCAAAATCAATGTTTATTTTGAGGATTGTTTAAAAACAAAATTCTTGCAACTTTAAGCGAGATTTGGTAGCTATAGGTTATGGATAAGCGGAAAGAAGTATTGGTAAGGTCTTTAAAGGAGACTGATGAGACCGTAAGGAAATTGGCGGCAGAGGCCCTGGAAAAGATTGAAACCATGGAGCGGATGGAGACTATTGAGAAATTTATAAACAAGGGTGAAAAACTGGTGAAACTCCGTGCTATCTATGCGCTTAGCAGGCTAAAGGGGCAAAAGGTAATCCAGTTGCTTCTTACGGCTGCTAAAGACCCGATTGAGGATGTAAGGGCTTCTGCGATAAGGGTGCTTGGGAGAATTGGCGACGCAAGGGTAATTTCTCCTTTAGCAGAATGCCTTTCAGACAATAGTCATGTGGTAAAGAGGGTAGCAGTAGAGGCCCTTGGAGGTTTTAGAGACCCAAGATTGACAGATTCCATTATGATGATGCTGAAAAGTGAAGATGCTGGTGTTGTGGAAAGGGCAGTAGAAGCTTTGGGCAAGATTGGCGATAAAAAGGCAGAAGATGCCCTAATATATTTTGCTGTAAAGGGTGCCGCAAATATCAAGGCCAATGCCATAAAGGCTCTCGGAGATTTAGAGGTTTAGCAGGCTGTTGAAAAAGTCTTCAACAGCCTTGATTACACAGATTATAAAAAATGATTACACAGACCTTATGATTTCAAGGAGTTTTAATCTGTGTAATCTAATTCTTTATCTGTGTAATCAGAGATTGTTGAGTTTTTCAACAAACTCTTAGAGTAACAATAATTTCAGATTTATAATTTTAGATTGTTGGGTTTTAAACCACTTTAATACCAATTCCGCATTTTCAAATCTAAACGTCCTATCAATAAATGAAATATAGCCTTGACCAAAAAATGCAGTTGCATTTTTTGCCAAACGCAATCTTTGGCCAAATACCTCTATGTTAAAAAGCAAGTCTTTTTATAGATAGATAGACGTTCTCCGTATTTAAATGGTTGTTTATGCAAGCACAATCTTTAAAATCAATCTTCTATAAACAGACATATCTTTGTTTTAGCCTGTTGGCCTGACAAGAGATAGCTGCATTCTCTTAATCAAATTTTAAAGGTGTGGGCACGTAGTCTGCGTAAACAGACATAATCTTTCGATTTGCTGTAAGTATTTGAAAACGTTGCCCACGTTAATCAGATTTCTATATTGGCTTTGCATAACAATTCACCATTATTCAACCACTGCTGTTATATATTCTTTCTGGTTTTTTAAGACATATCTTATACGGTTTAAAAGTTTTCTGGCAATTCTCACTACGGCTTTGGTTTTTGCTGATTTCTTACACGGTTTGTTAAATGCCATAAGCAGGGCAGGATCTTTGCGGAGGGCTATCCATGAGCTTTCTATCAGCAAAGTGCGCAGTATGCTGTTGCGTCTTCCGGTCATGCTTGTTTTGTTGTCTTTTTCTCCGCTTGAGTTTGTGTTGGGGATTAGGCCAATATAGCTTGCAAGTTTATCAAGGGACTGAAAACGATTTATGTCAGATAACTCGGTGAGCAGCGTCATGGCGCTCAGTGTGCTTATACCTGGTATTGTTTTGAGTAATCTGATATTTGTTCGGTATTCTTCAGTTTTAGCTAATATCAGAATGCCTTTATTCAGATTGGCAATTATCCCTCGTATATGATTTAATTCATCCAGATGCGCCTTGAAGGAAAGATTGCCGCTGGCCTTTTCCATGCGGATTTGGTCAATCCGGTTGATAAATCTCTTTGACCAGCGGCCTTCTGCAAGTTCTTCAGGGATATGGATGCCGTAAAAAGAGAGAATGGACTTTATTTGATTCTTGCACCTTGTCTGTTTAGTTACCATGTTGTGGCGGGTTCTGATTAAACCACGGTCTTCAATGTTAGGTCGTGAGGGAACATATATTCCTTCAATTTCACCGTTTCTTAAGCTACGGGCTAATTTACGACAGTCTACCCTGTCGGTTTTGCCTGCCCTTTCTTTATTTTTGGTAGGCCATCGGCAGGATTTACAATCATGCAGTTGATACCCTGTTCTCTCAACTTGTCATGTATCCAGAAACCAGAATAGCCTGCTTCGTAGACAGAATGATAGATTGCACCTGGAAAATTGCGTTGCAGATAGTGTGCCAACACCTTAACCTCCGGAGGTTGACTAAATGTCTTATGTTCAAATTCTTCGGTGAAAATACTTACGCCCCAGCTTTTTTTATGGACATCCATACCGATATAAATTTTTTGACCGGTGAAATCAAGTTTGTTTAGTTGGTTCATGGCAAGCCTCCTTTGAGTATATTTTTCTCTGCACGACACAATATGTCAAAGTTGAGACTTGCTTTCTTTACTTTTTAATCATAAGGTCTGCGTCAGGGGCACCCATTGCGGAGCAATGGGTCGGGTTGTCCAAATACTCACATACGTAAAATAGTATGCTCCGTTTTGTCCAGCCAACTTTTCCTTGTCTTTGGTCCGATGGACTCCGAAGAGTCATACGGACTCCTTCGGAGCTCAAATCTTGTGTTTGCCCCGAAAAATAAAAACTAAATGCATTTTTCGGATTGCTGGGTTGACAAACTAAATTCCTATGCTATTAATTAATTCACGCTAAAAAATTCTTTTATAGGAGGAGATAAGTTATGAAGGTTTTGGTTGTTTACTATTCCATGTATGGCCACATCCACCGTATGGCAGAGGCAGTTGCAGAAGGGGCTAGGGAAGTTAAGGGCGCAAAGGTAGAGATGCGGCGCGTTCCAGAGACTCTGCCGGAAGAGGTGCTTAAAAAAATGGGGGCGCTGGAGGCTCAAAAAAGTTTTGCTCATGTTCCGGTATGCACGGTAGATGAATTGAGTTCTGCCGATGCAATAATATTTGGCACACCGACGCGGTTTGGAAATATGTGCGGACAGATGCGCCAGTTCCTCGATGCTACCGGCCAACTTTGGGCTCAAGGGTCACTTGTCGGCAAGGTGGCAAGTGTGTTTACAAGTTCCGCTACTCAGCATGGTGGCCAGGAATCCACCATTCTTAGTTTTCATATCACGCTCCTCCATCATGGGATGATTATTGCAGGATTGCCATACTCCTTCCAAGGCCAGATGCGTATAGATGAGATTAGCGGCGGGTCTCCTTATGGTGCATCTACAATTGCCGGCGGCCAGGGAGAACGTATGCCGAGCGGGAATGAACTGGCTTCCGCGCGGTTTCAGGGAAAACATGTCGCTACGATAGCCTCCAAACTTGCAAAATAGTCTGATAGTTTTTAAGATTTTATATCAGTCGGCTGTCATAAATCCAACTATCCTCAGCACTTTTTTGCCATCCAAATCCCGCTACAGCGGGATTTGGAGCTCTCATCCCCCACCCTCCAATGGTGCATCACATTTTTTGCCAATTCATCATGGGATATTATTTATAAAAAGGTCATACTGTCTCGGCTGTTTGACCCTTGCCGTAAGGGTGATAGTAAGGCTGTATTGTAAAATCGCCAGATCCTTGTCTTTCTGGCTGACTGCTTAGCTGTTTCAATAACCCCCAAACTGTTTATGGCAGGTTTATGATTTCGGCTCCAGTTTATTTTCTCTTGACAATCGGATATAAGATGTTTTAAGGTGTGCAACACAATTTTTGCAAATCCCGATATAGAAAAACATATCGGGATTTGAAACCGTCAATTCATCCTGAAATACTGCGTGTAAAAGATGGTCTTACGACCTCATCAATTTTGCTCCTCACCGTATTTCACCTATATACGGCTCGGTCTCAAAATTGACTGCGGCCTTGTCTTTCAGGCGACTTGACGGTTTTGCAAAATCCTAAATCGGATTTTGTGGTTTTATTGACCTTTGACAAAACAGAAGGTTTAGTTTTTGATAAAACTTCTCCACTGATTTTATCTCTTAATAAAATCAGCTATTTTGTCAATGGTTGACTTGGAGGTAACCGGCAATGCTTTTGTCTTATCTTCCTGTCCTGGTAATCATTGGTTTTGTAACCTTTCTTGCTGTTGCGGTGTTCTTTATAAACAGCATAGTAAGCCCCAAAAATCCTTACAAAGATAAGCTTTCTCCATGGGAATGCGGCATGGAACCCATTGGCAATGATGCAAACACTGGTCATTTCAAAGTTCACTTCTTTATTATAGCAATCCTGTTCATAATCTTTGATGCTGAAACGCTCTATTTGTTTCCGTGGGCGGTTGTCTTTAGGGAACTCGGAATAGTTGCGTTTGTAGAGATGTTTATATTTATAGGCATATTACTGATTGGTTTTATATACGCATGGGTAAAGGGGGCTCTGGAATGGCTATAGCAGACAATTCCCTGGAAGGGGTTGTGCAATTTACTACCCTTGAGAGCATTGTAGAACTGACAGGCAGGACAGCAGCCACTTTGGCAAAGACAACAGGACTTGATACCGTTGTTGACGGTGTTGTGAACTGGGGCAGAAGATCATCTCTCTGGCCTATGACATTTGGCCTTGCATGCTGTGCCATAGAAATGATTGCAGCAGGCTGCTCCCGTTATGATACAGACAGGCTTGGCATAGTCTTCAGACCTTCTCCCAGGCAGAGCGATGTTATTATCATTGCAGGAACTATGACAAAAAAGATTGCGCCTGCCGTTAAAAGGGTGTATGACCAGATGGCAGAGCCGAGGTGGGTTATTGCTATGGGCGGCTGCGCATCAGCAGGCGGCCCTTATAATACATACTCTGTTGTGCAGGGCACAGACCTTGTTATACCTGTTGATGTTTACATTCCGGGTTGCCCGCCCAGGCCAGAGGCGCTTTTATACGGGTTTTTGCAGCTGCAGGAAAAAATAAAAAGAGAGATGCCGTCAGTATTTGCAAGGTATGAGGGTAGATCGCATTCTTAAAGAATGCGAATTGCAAATTGGAAATTGGAAAATGCAGAACTACAGAAAACAGGAAACAGAAAAGAAGAAAGAGGACGGATTCCTAATTCCTATTTTCTAATTCCTGATTTTTGCAATGGAGCAAAGCGACATGACAATCGGCCCCGATTCAATTCTAATAAAAAATATTAAAGAAAAGTTTGGCCAGTCCATACTTGATACCTCTATATTCAGAGATGAGGTAACCCATCTAATCAGAAAGGAAAGCCTGCTTGAGGTATGTAAGTTCCTGAAAGATAATAGTGAACTTCAGTTTAATTTCCTTTCAGACATTGCAGGTATTGATTATTTCCCGCAGAATCCAAGATTTGAAGTTGTCTATCACCTTTATTCCATTTCCAGAAAGCACAGGGTGAGATTAAAAATTAAAACAGAGGATGGAGAGGCAGTCCCCTCTGTTACCACTGTTTGGAGCGGTGCGGATTGGGCAGAACGCGAGGCATATGATATGTTCGGCATTATATTTGAAGGCCACCCAAATCTCAAGAGAATCTATATGCCTGATGCGTGGGATGGTTTCCCTTTGCGGAAAGATTACCCGCTAAAAGGATATAAGGACAGGTATAACCCGTTTGGGGAAGAAAAGGACAAGCGGTAAGAAGCGAGAAGCAAGAGGTAAGATTTTTTCTTGCTTCTGACTTCTGGCATCTTGCTTCTTACTTTACACATGGCAAACAACGAAGAAATATTAACAAAAGAGATAACCTTAAACATGGGTCCCCAACACCCGTCCACTCACGGTGTGCTGCACATGTTTCTGGATATGAAGGGTGAGAAGATAATTAAGGCAACCCCTGATATAGGATACCTTCACAGAGGCACAGAGAAGATTGCGGAAAACCTGCTTTATCATCAGTTTGTTCCATATACGGACAGGCTGGAATATTGGTCTGCCATGGGCAACAACCTTGCCTATGTGCTGGCTGTTGAAAAACTCCTGGGTATTGAAGTAACAGAACGGGCAAAATATATAAGAGTATTAGTGGCAGAACTTTCAAGGATTACAGGCCATCTTACCTGTATAGGCGCATGGGCGCTTGACCTTGGCGCAATGACTGTTCTTCTCTATGCGTTCAGGGAAAGGGAGATGGTGCTGGATCTGTTTGAGATGATTTGCGGTGCAAGGGTAACACACAATTATTTAAGGATTGGAGGGGTGAGGTATGATCTGCAGCCTTTATTTAAGGAAAAATGCCTTGAATTTGTGGACCTCTTTCCCAAAAAATTAGATGAGTATGAGCAGCTCTTAACAGGAAACAGGATATGGCTTAAGAGAAATAAAGGGGTTGGTGTGATATCTGCAGAGGATGCAATAAGCCTTGGTCTGAGCGGTCCAATCCTTAGAAGCACAGGCGTCAAATGGGACATAAGAAAGGATGAACCATATCTTATCTATGACAGACTTGACTTTGATATCCCTGTTGGCGAAAACGGAGACTGTTTTGACAGATATGTTCTTCGCATGGAAGAGATGAGGCAGGCTGCAAGGATAATAAAGCAGGCATTGGAACAGCTGCCTGATGGCAAGCCTTGCATTGATATGCCTGAAGTTGTTCCGCCGCCAAGGAAAAATATAGAAACAAATATGGAATCTCTCATTCATCATTTTAAACTTGTTTCCCACGGATTCAAGGCGCCAAAAGGCGAGGTGTATGCCAGCATTGAGGCACCCAAGGGCGAGTTGGGGTTTTATATAGTAAGTGACGGTTCAGAAAGACCGTTTAGGGTAAAGATAAAGGCACCGTCATTTGTGAATTTACAGGCTATAGACCCCATGTGTAAAGATGCATACCTTGCAGATGTGGTTGCTGTGGTTTCAAGCCTTGACCCTGTATTTGGAGAGGCGGATAAGTAATCAAATTTCTAATTTCCAATTACTAATTTCTAATGATAGTGATAGCAAGTTAGAAATTGGGAATTAGGAATTGGAAATTTTTGTCAGATATGCTTTCAACTCAAGCAATAGAAAATATTAAAAAGGCAATAGCCAAATATCCAAGAAAGAAATCTGCATCAATGGATGCCTTGATGATTGCGCAGAAAGAATGCGGCCATCTTACAGAGGATATTTTGCTTGAGATTGCCCACCTCCTGGAGATGCCGCCGGTTCAGCTTAATCAGGTTGCAGCATTTTATACAATGTATAATAAAAGACCTGTAGGTAAATACCATATACAGGTTTGCACAAATATCTCATGTTCATTGCTTGGTTCAGAGCATATATTTCAATTTTTCTCGAAGATGCTTGGCATAAAAAAGGGAGAGACAACATCTGATAAAAAATTCACACTTTCAGAGGTTGAATGTCTTGGTTCATGCGGCACAGCGCCAATGATGCAGATAAATGACGATTATTACGAAAATCTGACAGAGGCAAAGATAGAGGAGATATTGAAAACGTTAAAATAAAATTTACGATTTACGATTGACGATCTAAAATCTCAAGTCGTAAATCTGAAATCATAAATCTGAAATACATATGGAACCTGTCCTTTTAAAAAACATCAACACCCCTGATTCTCACCGAATAGATGTATATATTAAAAATGGTGGGTATCAGGCGCTTCCTGCGGCATTAAAAATGCAGACGGATGCGCTTATCCAGATGGTCAAGGATTCCGGGCTTCGGGGCCGCGGCGGTGCAGGTTTTTCTACAGGTCTTAAATGGAGCTTTATTACAAAAGATGCCACAATACCAAAATACCTTTGTTGCAATGCAGATGAAGGCGAACCCGGAACATTCAAGGACAGGGCCATTATTGAAAAAGACCCGCATCAACTCATAGAAGGTATGATTATAGCCTGTTACGCAATCGGAGCCCATGCAGCGTATATCTATATCAGAGGTGAATTTGATTTCGGAGCAAGAAGACTTGAGCAGGCAATCTCTGAGGCTCATCAAAAAGGCTATCTTGGCAAGAACATTCTGAATTCAAGTTTTAATTGCCATATCTATGTTCACAGGGGAGCAGGCGCATATATATGCGGTGAAGAAACAGCGCTTATTGAATCAATAGAAGGGAAAAGGGGGCAGCCGAGAATTAAGCCGCCATTTCCTGCACAGGTAGGCCTTTTTGCAAAACCTACTGTTATAAATAATGTTGAGACCCTTGCATGTATTCCTCATATCGTAAACAAAGGGCCGAGATGGTTTGCATCCATCGGGCCCGAAAAAAGCCCTGGTCCTAAAATAGTCGGGGTAAGCGGCCATGTTAAAAACCCCGGGCTTTATGAACTGCCCATGGGGACTCCGTTGAGGGAGGTTATTTTTACACACGCAGGCGGCATCCGGGACGGCAGGAAATTTAAGGCTGCTATACCGGGCGGAGTCTCTGCGCCCATGCTTACGGAAAAGGATCTGGATACTACGATGGACTTTGACGGCATGGCTGCTAAAGGCACAATGCTCGGTTCAGCAGGTGTTATAGTGATGGATGATACAACCTGCATTGTAAAGGTTGCCATGAGAACCATGGGGTTTTTCAGGCACGAATCATGCGGCAAATGCACACCCTGCAGGGAAGGCACAGACTGGACATACAAGGTTCTGCACAGGATTGAACATGGTCAGGGTAAAGATGGCGATGTGGAACTTCTTGAAAAACTATGCGGAAACATCTTTGGCAGGACATTCTGCCCTCTTGGAGACGGCGCAGTCATGGCGCTTCGCGGGGCATTAAAGAATTTCAGGAATGAGTTTGAATATCATGTGAAGAAGAAGAGGTGTATGGTGTAAAGAAATGTCAAATGACAAAGCTCAAATAGCAAATCAAATCCAAAATCTCAATGGCGAAAAAATAATTTTTGATTTTGAGCTTTGAGATTTATTTGACATTTGGATTTTGAAATTTGGATTTATTTTAAGTTATGGCTACTGTAAAAATCAACGGAAAAGAGATAACAACAGAGGACGGCACCTTAATCCTTGATGCCGCCAGGCAGGCGGGGTTTGAGATACCTACATTCTGCTATCAAGCAAGGCTTTCAAGACTTGGCTCATGCAGGATGTGTCTTGTTGAGATAGGCGGGCAGAAAAAGCTTCAGCCCTCATGTATAACGCCTGTGCTTCACGGTATGGAGGTCTTTACTGAGAATGAGACAGTCAAATCCGCAAGATCATCCATGCTGGAATTCCTGCTTGCAAATCACCCGCTTGACTGCCCGACATGCGATAAGGGCGGAGAGTGTGAATTGCAGGATTTTGTTTTTAAATCAGGACCAAGGCGCAGTCCGTTCAGTGAATGGAAGAGAAGGTTTCACGAAAAAGATGAGATATTAAGCCCGATTATTGTAAAAAATCACAATCGTTGTATCCACTGCGAGAGGTGCGCAAGGATATGTGATGAGGTTGTCGGCGTATCAGCCCTCGGCGGAATCGGCAGAGGCGCCAAAACGCAGGAAACAAGTTTTTGGAATACCACTCTTGACTGCGACCACTGCGGCAACTGCATAGAGGTCTGCCCTGTTGGTTCATTCATGAGCCTTCCTTATAGGTATAAATCAAGGCCGTGGGATTTAAAAGAGGCAGATACTGTGTGTCCATATTGCGCTACAGGCTGCCAGATTACAATCGGTGCAAGAAACGGGGAGATTTTAAGGGTCAGGTCAAAGAGTGCAACTGGCATAAATAAAGAGACGCTTTGCAGCCGTGGCAGATTTGGGTATCACTTTATGCAAAGTGGAAAAAGGCTTACAAAGCCAATGATTAAAAAGGGCGGGAAGCTTATAGAATGCTCGTGGGATGAGGCCTTATCTGCCATTAAGCAAAGATTTGGCATGGGTAGAAAGACCGCCGGCATTGCAAGCGCAAGGCTTACAAATGAAGAATTATTTGTATTCCAGAAGCTTGTTAGAGATGTATTTAAGACAAATAACATTGATTTAGACAGCAGGTTTGCAAATAAATGGGTAACATCTGCAATGGTTGATATATGCGGTTTTGGAGAAGGTGGTATCTCAATCTTTGATGCACTAAAGGCAGACACGATCTTTATCATTGGTTCAGCAATATCCGATGAAAATCCTATAACAGATTATTTGATAAGGACAACTGCTTCTGATAAAAGAAAGACCTTAATTCTTGCGCATCCAAGGCGAATAAAACTTAATAGTTCAGCAACTATTTCTTTGAAGTACAAACCTGCAAATCCTGGAGATGTTATAAAGGGTATTGTTAATTTTATTGAAAAAGGTAAAGATAAGGCAGAAGGAGATATCGACACTGCTGCATTAAGGTTTAAGAACGCATCAAATATAACAATGTTTTTAGGCGCGGATATTTTGAGGCTTGATAATGGCGTAGATGTGCTGAAGAATATTGCAGTATTAAAGACCTTATTAAAAAAGGCAGGGAAGAATATAAATTGCCTTCCTCTATTTGACAGATGCAATCAGCGCGGCGCAATAAATATGGGCATACATCCATTGTTTTTGCCAGGATTTAAAAAGACTGAAGAAGAGGGCATGGATTGTGGAGAAATTCTTAGTGCAGCAAAGAATGGAGAGATTGAAAGCCTTTATGTGCTTGGTGAGGATATTGTTTCAATGTATCCCGATGCAGGGTTTGCAAAAGATGCTGTGTCAAAGGTAAAGTTTTTAGTTGTTCAGGACACGTTTCTTACAGAGACAGCAAAGATGGCAGATGTTGTTCTGCCAGGGGCAACATATGCTGAAAAAGATGGAACGTTTACAAACCAGGAAGGAAGGGTTCAGCGGGTTAGAAAGATAATTTCCTGTGTTGGCGACTCAAAAGATGACTTGAGCATACTTGATAATATTGGAGGTTTTGGATATAAATCTGCAAAGGATGTATTTGATGACATAAAAGAAGAAGTGCCGTCTTATAAAGACATATTATTTGATGCCTTGAATAATGCAGGGGTGTTGGTAAATGGGCAGGGGGCAGGAGTCATGAGTCATGAGTCAGGAGTTAGGAGTCAGAGACAAGAAGCAATAGACGATTCGGAATATCCGTTCCAGATTATAACAGGCAATCACCTTTTCCATTCAGGAAGATTATCTCAGAAGGCACATGTATTGGTGAAACTGCTGGCAGAACCATTTGTTGAGATAAGTGATGAAGATGCTAAAGAGCTTGGTTTATCTGACAAAGAGGTTGTAATTGTAAAATCAAAAGAATATGAGGCGGCATTGAAATTGCGAATGGTAAAAGGTTCTCAGAAAGGTGTTGCATTTATACCTGAAAACTTCGACAGTGTTTCCGTAAATCTCTTTTATAAAAAGGGGAAAGGCATACCGAAGGTGAAAATAATAAAGCAGTAAAATATAGAATCAAAGTGTCATAGTATCAAAGCAAACACTTTGACTCTTTGACACTCTGACTCTCTGACGCTAAAAGGGGGTGCAATATGGTTGACCAAAAGATTTTAAGAGACATGGCTTTTTTTGCAGACTTTACGGATGAAGAACTGACTGCCATATCAAAGATTGTAAAAAAGAAAAGCTATAAGATAGGCGAGCCTATTTTTAAAGAGAATGAAGACGGCACTTCAATGTATATTATAAGAAAGGGCGAGGTAAAGGCATGCAAGGCTGCGCCTGACGGCGAACTCATGACCCTTACCCTGATGAAAGACGGAGACATATTTGGCGAGATGAGTTTTCTTGACGAAAGGCCCCGTTCTGCCACTATAGTTGCCATATCAAGTACAGAGGCTTACTCTATTGAGAAGTATGATTTTGAAAGGCTTATAGATTCGCACCCGAGGATGGTTTACAAGATGCTTAAAAATATAATCTTTACTGTGCATACCATTGTTCGCGGTATGAATACCCGATATATTGAGATGGTCAATTATATGTGGGGAAGAAGGAGATAGTGAAAGGCCGTGAACCGTGACCGTGAGCCGTGAAAAAACGGACACGGACAACGGACACGGACAACGGTAGCATGGACATCAACACACTCATAGAAGTTGCCTTGATAATAGTCAAGGTTATTTTTGTAAGCCTTATACTCTTTACCCTGCCGATTCCTTTAACATGGATAGAGAGGAAGGTGGCAGGCCATATTCAGGTGAGGCTTGGACCATTCAGGGTTGGGCCGCACGGGATATTGCAGCCTGTCGCAGACATGATTAAACTCATGTTTAAGGAGGATATTGCCCCTGAGAAGGCTGATAAATGGCTTTTTAGGTTTGCGCCTCTCTTTGCCATGATACCAGCCTTTGCTGTTTATGCAGCTATACCTTTTGGAGATAAAATAACCATTCCCATCATAAATAAAGAGGTAACACTCTATATCTCTGATATGAATGTTGGGATATTGTATATACTGGCTGTGGGAGGAATTAGTGTTTACGGTATAATCCTTGGAGGGTGGGCGTCTAACAGCAAATATGCCCTCCTCGGAGGCATTCGCTCATCTGCCCAGATGATAAGCTACGAAATTGCCCTGACCTTCTCCTGTATTGGTGTGGTAATGACTTCAAATTCATTGAGCCTTTTGGATATAGTAAAATTCCAGAGCGGCACCATATTAGGTTTTATACCTAATTGGAACATTATATATCAGCCGATAGGATTTGTGATATTTTTCATAGCGGCTCTGGCGGAAATAAACAGAATACCATTTGACCTTCCTGAGGATGAAGGAAGCCTGGCGGCAGGGTATCATGTGGAATACAGCGCAATGAAGTTTTCCTTTTTCATGCTTACAGAGTATGTGGCTATGGTGACGGCCTCTGTATTGGCTGTGATACTTTTCTTTGGCGGCTGGGATGCGCCGCTATTTATGCCGGAGATACCTATTTTCTGGTTTGTTGCCAAGGTAGGTTTCTTTATCTACTTATTCATGTGGATAAGATTTACTCTTCCGAGATACCGTTATGACCAGCTTATGAGTATTGGCTGGAAGATTTTGCTGCCGCTCTCTTTGCTTAATATATTGATTACAGGGTTATTCTTGCTATGAGCATTTTTAAGAAGATATTTTTTATAGATTTTATAAAGGGCCTTTCCCTGACCCTTGGCTATGAGGTGTCAAAGAGCGTTACCATGCGTTACCCTGATGAGGAAAAATGGGCACCTTATCAGAGGTTCAGGGGTCTTCACACGTTAAACAGAGATGCGCAGGGAAGAGAACTCTGTGTGGCGTGTGAACTTTGCGCCAAGGCATGCCCCACAAAGTGCATCACGGTTGTACCGATGGAGGATGACAAGGGTATAGGTATTAGTGACAGGATTGCAAAGGTATATGAGATAAACCTTGTCAGGTGTATGTTCTGCGGTCTTTGTGAAGACGCCTGTCCTACGACGGCGATAAGGATGGGAAGGGATTATGAGCTTGCATGTTTTTCTTTAGACTGCGCTGCTGCCGATAAGAAAAGGCTTCTTGCGCCAAGGGAGATACCTCAAGAATTTGAGGGTGGTTATGTAGTCATGGCGCGGCTTGAGAGGAATAAAGAAGGCATAAATATCAAACCTGATTTAACTAGGAAGAAGAGATGGTGGTAAGTAAAGACAGGTGATAGGCAATAGGCGATAGGCAATGGAAAGCAACAAAACCAATAGCCTATAGCCCATCACCCATAGCCCGTATTTATGGAACAGATATTCTTTTATATTTTTGCAATAGCAACAGTTGCATCTGCGATAGCGGTTATTTCACTTAGAAACCCTGTTCACAGTGCTATTTCCCTTATGGTCTGTTTCTTACAGGTTGCAGCCCTCTTTATTTTGCTACGTTCTCCGTTTCTTGCCGCTGTTCAGGTTTTTATCTATGTTGGCGCTGTAGTAGTATTATTCCTGTTTGCAGTCATGGTGCTGGACCTTGGTAAGGAAAGATTTGGAGAGTATCTTCACCACCAGAGACCGATTGCGTTGGTTGTTGTAATAGGGTTTGTATTTGTTATGGGGTTTACCATATTACACGGCAGCCTTGATGCACAGCTTGGTAATTATACAGAAAAGGCATTGGTTAAGAATACAGAAATTATGGGTAAACTCCTTTTTACAAAATATGTATTCCCATTTGAGGTTGTATCGCTTTTACTTTTAATAGCGCTTATTGGGGCAATAGTTCTGGCAATGAAGGAGAAAAGGTGAAAACAATGCAAAATGCAAAGTGAAAAATAGAAATAAAAAATATAATTATTCCTATGCTGTTTTGACCTTTGCAATTTTGTGAACACGACTATGATTCCCTTATCTCATTATCTATTATTAAGTTTGGTGCTCTTTTCAATAGGTGTTGCGGGCGTACTGCTCCGCAGGAGCATCATAATAGTTTTGATGTCTCTTGAGTTAATATTTAACTCAATAAACTTAAGCCTTGTTGCGTTTGCACATTTTCTTCAGTCAATGACAGGAAGGGTATTTGTTGTATTTACAATAACAGTTGCAGCAGCAGAGGTTGCTGTTGGGCTTGCAATACTCGTTGCTGTTTACAGACGGCGTAAGACCGTTTATGTGGAAGAATTGAGTGAAATGAAACACTAGAAAGGCAGGTATTAGGTGTTAGGTATCAGGCGTTAGTAAAAACAAAAAAACCCTGAACCCTGAACCCTGAACCCTGAATCCTGATTATGACAACTTGGTTAATATTATTTATACCTTTAATCTCTGCTGTTTTAATCACCCTTGTTACAAGGAAGCAGAAGGATTTAAGTTCCTATATCTCAATAGGCGCTGTGGTTTTTTGTTTTATCTTATCCATAAATCCGATTTTAAACCTCTTACAACATCCCCATATGGAACCTATCCAGAAAAGTTTCTCGTGGATAAATATTCCCGGGTTTCATGTTGAGATGGGAACTCTCCTTGACCAATTAAGCATCTTAATGCTCTTTGTTGTTACCTTTGTAGGCTCTTTGATACATATCTATTCAAGGGGCTACATGCATGGTGATCCAGGTTTTTCAAGGTTCTTTGCATGTCTTTCTTTGTTCATATTCTCAATGTTCGGCATTGTCCTTTCAAATAACTTTATACAGATATTTATATTCTGGGAGCTTGTCGGGCTTTCGTCATATCTTCTGATAGGATACTATTTTGAGAAACCATCCGCATCTGATGCTTCTAAAAAGGCATTCCTTGTCAACAGGATTGGAGACTTCGGTTTTATACTCGGCATATTTGTGATATTTCAGGCAACAGGCACATTCAACTTTATTGAGATAAACCATATACTGGAAAAGGGCGGCATACCTGATTCAACCTTATATATTGCAGCGCTTTTAATATTCTGCGGCGCTGTTGGCAAGTCCGCGCAATTCCCTTTGCATGTGTGGCTTCCTGATGCGATGGAAGGTCCAACCCCTGTTTCAGCACTTATTCATGCTGCGACAATGGTTGCGGCGGGTGTTTATCTTTTAGCGAGGACAGCACTCCTCTATCATCTTTCACCAGATGCGATGGAGGTTGTTGCATACATAGGCGGTTTTACAGCACTCATGGCAGCAGTTATTGCAGTTGCACAGAATGACATAAAAAGGGTTGTTGCATATTCAACATTATCGTCGCTTGGCTACATGGTTATGGCAATGGGTGTTGGCGGAATGACAGCAGGCATGTTTTATCTTACAACCCATGCATTTTTCAAGGCGCTCTTATTCCTTGCGGCAGGAAGCGTTATACATGCGTTTCACACGCAAAACATATGGGAGATGGGCAGCGCATTTAAGAAAGTTAAGACAACCGGCACTACATTCATACTCGGTTCGCTTGCCATGGCAGGAGTATTTCCGTTCAGCGGATTCTGGAGCAAGGATGAAATCTTGACTGCAACATTTACATCGCATCACTATTTCCTTTTTGCAATAGGTATTTTGGTTGCATTTATATCAGCATTCTTTATGACAAGACTTGTATTTGTAACATTCTTTGGCAATGAAAGGTATCACGGCCATCCACATGAATCACCGCCTGTAATGACAGTGCCTTTAATCATACTTGCAGTCTTTGCCGTTTTTTCAGGCCTTGCAGGACTGCCATGGTTTGAACCAAACTTTGGCACATATATAGCAGGGCCGTCTCACGGCGGACATGGCGAACACGGATTTAATTTCTTTGTTGCAGGTCTTTCAACAGTATTTGTTATCGCAGGCATTGCACTTGGCTATGTCATTTATTGCAGAGATTTGGATAAAGACCCGCTTGAAGAAAATGCCCTTTACAAACTTGCGCATAATAAATTTTATTTCGATGAATTCTATGACAATTTTATAGTTTCGAAGATTTATAACGGCATAGCAAAGATATGCAACTTTGTTGAAGTGAATATCGTTATACACTTTTTTGTAAATGGCTTTGCATATCTTACAAGAGAATTAAGCAAAATTTTAAGACTGACAACAACCGGCAAACTCCAGCACTATACGCTGATAATGGTTGCAGGCGTTGTGGTGCTTTTTTTATTGTTTGGGGTGCTGTAGATACGAACTAAAGTTAGGAAAGAGGAAACAGAAAAGAGAAAATAGGAAAGAGTTTTTCTAATTCCTATTTCCTGTTTCCTAATTCCTGTTGTAAGTAAGGGGGTTTCATGGAAGGTTTTCCAATTCTATCAGCAATAATACTCGCCCCCTTTTTAGGATGCATTGCTATCCTATTTGTCAAGGAGTCATCTATTGCAAAGATAAGGGCTATTGCCGTTATAGCAACATCTATTTCACTGATATTGTCCATTTACCTCTTGTTTGCATATGACAAGGTAAAGGCAGGGTATCAGTTTGTTGAAAAGGTAGAGTGGGTCAGGTCGCTCGGTATATCATATCATGTTGGTGTTGACGGCATAAGTGTTGCTATGGTTGTTTTAACATCCTTTGTCATATTCACAGGTGTATTTGTATCATGGGTTGGCATAAAACACAGAATAAAGGAACATTATATATTTTTACTTTTGCTGGTAAGCGGTGTGTTCGGCGTATTTACATCCCTGGATATGATATTCTTTTATCTGTTTTATGAACTTGCTGTTATTCCAATGTATCCGCTCATCGGCATATGGGGCAGTGCCAACAGGGAATATGCAACAATGAAACTAACCCTGTATTTGAGTTTTGGCGCGGTGTTTGCCCTCATAGGTATTTTGTCAATATATTTTACCGCCGGACAGATGACAGGAAACTATACCTTTGACATTACCCAGATTGGAAAGATAAGTTTTGCATCTAGCTATCAGATTTGGGTATTTTTGCCGCTCCTATTCGGTTTTGGCGTTTTAGTTCCGCTTGCACCATTCCATACATGGTCTCCAATAGGACATGCAGCAGCGCCATCTGCTGTCAGCATGCTTCATGCAGGGGTTTTGATGAAACTTGGCGCATATGGAATTATAAGGATTGCAATGGGTCTTTTGCCGGAAGGCGCGCAATTCTGGATGCCTGTTGTTGCAGTCCTGTGTCTTATAAATATATTCTATGGCGGCATGGTTGCAATGCACAGGAAGGACATGAAATTTATGAT
>JACRML010000085.1 GCA_016214995.1 Deltaproteobacteria bacterium | reverse complement strand
GCCGTTCCGGAATTCCACAACCGGTATCTGAGATGGAGACCTCTACAAAATTCTTGTCAGACAGACCATTATATCCTACCATAATTCTTATCTTACCGCCTTGAGGCATTGATTGTATTGCATTTACCAGCAGGTTTATAAGAATCTGCTGCATTTGTTGCGGGTCAATCCACACATCAGGTATGTCGTTATCAATCACCTCATCTATGGTTATACGTTGTTTTATGGCTTCCTTTCTTACAAGGAAGAGGACATCCTTTAACACCCTATCCACCCTGCAGATTGCAGGCTGTTTAGCAGAAGGATGGGCAAAGCTAGAAAATGTTCTTATAAAGGCTGTGAGCCTGTCAACCTCCTTGAGTATCCTTGTCAGGTATTTCCTCTGCTGGCCTTTTAAGGGGCAATCTTCTTCCATTGCCTGAATAACTGTCTTTATAGCTGCCAGGGGATTGCCAATCTCATGGGCAATACCTGTAGAAAGCTCGCCAATGGATGCCATTTTATCTGCTTGATGTAATTGTTTCTCCATCTGCTGCTGCTCATTGTGCAGGAATTCAAGCTCCTGCGTCCTCTTTTCTACTTCAGCCTTCAATTCCTCATTCCATTTAAGCATCTTTTCCCTGTATTCTTTTAAGGCATCTACCATGTTATTAAATCGTTCCGAAAGACTTTCTATCTCATCGCCTGTGCGCACACTAAGCCTGTGGTCAAAATCCCCCTGGGCTATCCATTCTACCCCTTTATGGAGTTCAAGTATCGGCCTTGTCAGTCTTCTTGCCATCCATATGCCTACGGTAAATGAGGATACAATAGATATGACACCAATAACAAAGTAGACAAACTCAAGCCTTGAGACAGCGGCAAATATTGCAACCTTTGGATATTCCAACACAAGTATCCAGTAGTCCTTTAAAACAGTATCCCCTGTATGTATAGGGGCGTATGATAAGATTCTAGACGCATCCTTAACCGTGCCATGCTTGCCGCTCAAAATCCTTGTTACAATCTCTTTTGAATAGTCGTTGCCAAGCCCATCTGTTGAACCCAGAATAAATTCCTGGTCTGTTGCCTCACTGTTTAACCGCGACAGATAAAAGCCATCTTTATTGACCAGATATGTAGAGCCGCCTCTTACAATATTCATCATCTGCATCTGTTGTATAAGATAACTGGCAAAGATATTAATTATCACTATCCCACGTTTTTTACCTATGGAATCAAATACAGGTGTAGCAACCCTGACAACAGGTTTATGCGGAATCTCCACCTTGCCCCACTCAATATTTAAGTCCATTGGTGACACATAGCATTGGCCTTTTTCATATTTCATAGCCTCTGTAAAATAATATCTATCCCCTTTAAACTGCAACTTTTCTGTTGACATTAACACAGATGATTTTTCATCCGAATCTACTCTTATAACTTCATAGCCTACCTCATCAATATATCGTATCTGGTAATAATATGGGCGTGTTCTTGAAAATGCAAGATACTCCTCTTTAAGTGTAATTATCTCACCTTCAGAGCCTTTTAAACTTTGTGCTTTTCTGTTGTCCACAAAACCCTTTATGCCGCTGGATTGACTTAAATAAATGACATCATTGTGCACGGTCTTTAGAAACTTCTCTATATCAGAGGCCTTGGATGAAACCTCATACTCAAGGTAATGAAGCGTGCTATCCTCAAGCGCCTTAATCGAATAATAGACGCCGTATGTGCCACCAATGGACAATGGCACAAGGACAAGAAGCATAAAGGCAATAATAAGCTTTGCCCGTATGCTGAAACGGCTGGTGGTTTTATCTTTGCTCCGAAAATAACTACTCATATAACTCCATCACGTCCTCGTCTTAAAAATAGTAAAATGCTGGCTGAACTTTATAATTTGCTCCACGTGCTCTTGGCACATTCCTTTGTTCTTAAACCAGCACGGTCAGTTTGT
>JACRML010000084.1 GCA_016214995.1 Deltaproteobacteria bacterium | reverse complement strand
GGGCCATCCAGCTGTTTGTTTCGTCTGTTGCAGATGCCTGTCTGGAAGGCAAACAACTTTGTGAAGAAAACCTTCAGGCAGCAACTGATAAAGCAAAAAGCGCTGTTGTGAGCGCTCAGGTTGAAGCAGCAGCTTCTTAAAGGAATATTTCTTAATTTTGTGTTTTGATATTCAAAATTTGTATTTTCTTTAATGGGGGTTTTATGGAAATATCGGCAAACCTGGTCAGAGATTTAAGGGAAAAGACAGGGGCAGGGATTATGGACTGTAAAAAGGCCCTTGCAGAAGCAAAGTTGGATTTTGAGGCAGCCATTACTTATCTCAGGGAGAAAGGTCTTGCATCTGCAGCAAAGAGGACTGATAAGGCTACATCAGAAGGTACGGTGGGATTCTATATACATGCAGGCGGAAAGGTCGGCGTAATGGTTGAGATAAACTGCGAGACAGATTTTGTTGCAAAGACAGAAGAATTTCAATCACTTGCAAAAGATGTCGCAATGCATATAGCTGCCCTAAACCCGCTCTATGTGAAGAGAGAGGATGTGCCTCAGGATGTAATTGACAAGGAAAGAGCTATATATAAAACACAGGCGCTTCTTTCGGGCAAACCGGAAAAGGTTATAGAAAAAATGGTTGATGGCAAGATAGAAAAGTTTTTTCAAGAAGCCTGTTTATTGGAACAATCCTTTGTTAAAAACCCTGATGTGATGGTCAAAGAACTTTTGACAGCCACTATAGCAAAACTAGGCGAGAATATGTCAATCAGGCGGTTTGCAAGATTTAAGGTAGGCGAGGGAATAATTAAGAATTAGAAATTGGAAATTAGAATTGGAAAACAATGCCTAAACCAAAATTCAAACGCATACTCCTAAAACTTTCTGGTGAGGCACTTATGGGAAGCCAGAGTTATGGTTTGGATGTAAAGGTTATAGACAGCATTTCAAGAGAAATAAAAACGGTGTATGGCCTGGGGGTAGAGGTTGCAATTGTTATAGGCGGGGGCAATATCTTTAGAGGTATCGCCGCAAGCGCCAATGGCATGGACAGGGCTACGGCAGATTATATGGGTATGCTGGCAACTGTTATCAATGCCTTGGCGCTTCAGGATGCGCTTGAAAAGAAAGGGGTTTATACCCGCGTCATGTCTGCTATTGAAATGAAGGAATTAGCGGAGCCGTATATAAGACGCAGGGCAGTGAGACATCTTGAGAAAGGAAGAGTCATTATATTTGCTGCCGGCACAGGAAATCCCTACTTTACAACTGATACGGCTGCATCTCTTCGGGCTATGGAGATACATGCAGATGTTATACTTAAAGGAACAAAGGTTGACGGTGTTTATGATAAAGACCCTGTAAAGAATAAGATGGCAAGAAAATATGATGAACTTACTTATATAGATGTTCTAAAAAAAGGATTAAAGGTTATGGATGCAACTGCAATATCTCTCAGCATGGATAACAAACTGCCCATTATTGTATTCAACCTGAAGACGAAAGGAAATATAGAGAGGATTGTAAAAGGGGATAAGGTTGGAACCATCGTCAGATGAATCTAAGCAGATATAATAAACATAAACTACTTAAGACCCAGGGCTTTAGGCTTCGGTCTTGAATCTGGTGGGTGTATTCCATAGTCTATAGGGCAGCAGTATGCTTGATGCAATTTTTAAGGAAATGAAAGATAAGATGGAGAAGGCAATTGATGTATTCCATCGCGAACTTGCAAAACTTCGGACAGGACGGGCATCCCTTTCCATTCTTGAAGGAGTAAGGGTTAACTATTATGGAACGCCTACGCCGATAAACCAACTTGCCAGTATGTCAGTTCCAGAAAGCAGGCTTATTACAATTCAGCCGTGGGATGCAAGCACCCTGTCAGACATAGAGAAGGCCATCATGAACTCGGATTTGGGGCTTACTCCTACCAATGACGGAAAGCTTATCCGTATTTCCATTCCGCAGCTTACAGAGGAACGGCGGAAAGATATCGTAAAGATGGCAAAAAAGACATCGGAGGAATGTAAGATTGCAGTCAGGAATAATAGAAGAGATGCCAATGAGGAAGTAAAAAAACTGGAAAAAGACAAAGCTATTTCACAGGACGATTTAAAGAAGGCCCAAACCCAGATTCAAGAGATGACAGATAAATATATAATCAAAATTGATGATATTTTGAAACATAAGGAAAAGGAAATCATGGAAGTATAACCATTGACAAAACAGTTTATTTTATTTTTGATAAAATCAGGAAGAAAGTTTATCCAAAGGCTAAACTTTCTATTTTGTAATGGTATAATTTGCTTGACAGGGCTAAGGAAAGTTGCTATAGCATTTACAGAATTTAATTCCTTAAGGAAGGAGGATAAAGTATGACAAAGGGTGACATTGTTGATGCAATCGCAGAAGCGGCTGGAATTACCAAAGTTGCTGCTGAAAAGGCATTGAATGCTTTTACTACAGCTGTGACCAAATCTTTGAAAAAGTTGGAGGCGGTCAGCCTTGTTGGTTTCGGGACATTTTCCGTTTCCAAAAGAAAAGCAAGGAAAGGACGGAATCCGCAGACTGGAAAAGAGATCAATATCCCAGCAACAAAGGTTCCAAAGTTTAAAGCTGGAAAAGGTTTGAAAGATGCAGTAAAAAAGTAATGTGTAGTCTGGTGGAGAGGAAGATTGCCCATCCGATATACTTAAGATTCAGCCGACATTTAAAGATTTAGAAATCAGGAATTAGGAATTTATTTTCCTCTTTCCTGATTTCTATTTCATGTGTTCATTTTATTTATTAGTTGCGGGCGGATAGCTCAGTTGGTAGAGCGCAGCCCTTACAAGGCTGATGTCGCAGGTTCGAGCCCTGTTCCGCCTACCATTTAAAGACAGTGAATAGTGGACAGTAAAAGATAATAATTATTGTTGCGTTTAACTCTTTAACTGTTCACTGACCACTATTCACGGTAGTTACTGGGGCCGTAGTTCAATTGGTTAGAGCACCGCCCTGTCACGGCGGAAGTTGCGGGTTCGAGCCCCGTCGGCCCCGCCATACTCGTTGCCCTTCTTTTCTCATTTTAAAATTTGAAATGAGAGGAGAGGGGCTTTTGTTTATCGGCGGCATATTGTTTACCGTTTCATAATATGATAAATATTATTATGCATTTTTTTGGTATACATTATATATAGGAGCGGTTTTGCTCTTACTACTATACTACTACTTGAGATTAAAAATGATAAACATGTTTCATGTATATAAGAATTATGACGGCATATCTGCATTAACAGATGTAACCTTGAAGATTGATAAAGGGGAGTTTGTTTTCATAACCGGAGCAAGCGGGGCCGGTAAGTCAACACTATTAAGGCTTATGTTTTATATAGAAAGACCTACACAGGGACAAATTATAATGGGCGGAAAAAATATATCAAGATTTAGGGAAAAAGATATCCCATTTTTTAGAAGGAAGATAGGTTTTGTTTTTCAGGATTTTAAGCTTTTAAACAACAAAACAGTTTTTGATAATATTGCCCTGGCTCTCAGAATCACAGGTATGGACAACAACGACATAAATAAAAAGATTCTTAAGGTACTCTCTTATTTGGGGCTTCAGCATAAAGCAAATTTTAAGCCATTAACGCTTTCAGGCGGCGAGCAGCAGAGGGTGGCTATTGCAAGGGCATTGGCAAAGGAACCAACCATACTTCTTGCAGACGAACCTACAGGAAATCTTGACCCTGAGAGGGCTGTAGACATAATCAATCTTTTCAATGATATAAATGCCAGGGGAACCACTGTGGTTGTTGCTACCCATGATAAGTCCATAATAGACAGATTTAACAAACGATCCATCCTTCTTGATAAGGGGAGGGTAGTAAACTAAAGTTTCAAGTTATAAGTTGCGAGTAAAAGCTTGAAACTTGCGCCTTGCAACTATCAAACAGGTGTAATTTGAATTATTTTAGATGGTTTGCACATTTCATTTCCGAATCGTTCCAAAATATAAGGAGTAATCTTGCGACATCCCTTATAACAATAGCAACCATTGCTATATCTCTGGCCATATGCGGATTATTTCTGGGTTTTTTTATAAATTTGAACAACATACTAAGCAGTATTGGCAAGCGTATTCAGGTTGTAGCTTACCTGAAAGATGATTTGCCGCAAGACACTATTTTAAATATCAGGAAAGAAATAGCAGGTATGCCTGAGGTAGAGGATTCGGAATATCTTTCTAAGGAAAAGGCATTTTCTATATTTAAAGAAGAGTTGAAGGGGCAAAAAGGAATATTAGATGGGTTAGGTATAAACCCGTTTCCAGCATCGCTGGAGATTAGAGTAAAAGGTTTATTCAGAAACCCTCAAGGCGTCAAAGGGCTTACCTCAAGACTGAAGATGATTGGCGGTATCGAGGATGTTCAATATGGCCAGGAATGGGTGGAGAGATTCTTTGTTTTTATCAAATTTGTAGAAGGTTTTGCCTTAATCATAGGCAGTTTTCTCCTTGTCGCCACAGTTTTTATTGTGTCAAATACCATAAAACTTAAATTATATGCCAGGCGAGAGGAAATAGAGATATTAGGTTTAATAGGGGCAACCAATATATTTATAAAGGCCCCGTTTTTTATAGAAGGTATGCTGGAAGGTTTTTTAGGCTCATCTATATCCATTGGCCTATTGTATCTTGGTAGATACTTCTTGATGTTAAATACGCCATCTGCATTTGCCCAGCTTGTTGACCTGCCTATCTTTACAATCTATTTTACTGTGGGGCTTATTGCCGGCGGGGTTGTCCTCGGCATTTTAGGAAGCAGCATATCCTTAAAGAAGTTAGAGATTAGATGATATTTGAAATAGCTCTCATTTTACTAACACCATGTTTATAATCATTCTTCCCCGTAAAATAGCGATTGAAAGCTTCGCTATTTTACAAAATTGATACATGGAAAAAATATTCGCTGAAGTGAAACCGTAAGCCGGATTCTGTCTCCCCGATGTTGCATCGAAGCGATGGCCATTCATCTGGGATGCTGATTGCTCAGCACCTCAAGCAACCAACCCGAAGGCGCGGACGGGCCGTCCTTAAATGCCTTCCTATTTGGTCTTGCTCCGGGAGGGGGTTACCGTGCCCCCGATGTCGCCATCGGGGCGGTGGGCTCTTACCCCGCCGTTTCACCCTTACCCCGATGATACATCGGGGCGGTTTGTTTTCTGTGGCCCTTTCCCTGCCACGAGGTAACCTCGGGGCGGTCGCCGTTAGCGACCTCCCTGCCCTGTGGAGTCCGGACTTTCCTCTATCCCGATATAGCATCGGGGCAGCGGCCATCTCGTTCCACTTCAGCGAACTTTTGAATCTATTGCCTGATTTGCAAGCCTATCTGCTTCTGTATTCCTTTCCCTGTTTATATGGATAATATCATATCTGCTGAATTGCATCAATAGGCCTTTTGCCTCTTTATAAAGCGGCAAAAGGCCAGCGCTTTTCACCTTGTATTCGCCTTTTATCTGCTTGACCATAAGTTCTGAATCTGCAAATATCTTAATTGCTTCCACATCCAGCGATTTTGCTTCTTTTAATGCAGCAATAAGTGCCTGATATTCTGCAACATTATTTGTAGCCTTACCAAGGTATTTTGCTATTTCCTTCAATGTCTTGCCACTCCCCGTTGCTATAACAACTCCAATCCCCGCATCACCGGGATTTCCCCTTGATGCCCCATCTACATAGATATTGACCATTTTACTATCAACCCTCAAATGACTATCTGTTGATGTATGTCCGCTTGTCTTAAAAATATCGGCAAGTTTAAGAAAAAAAGGTTGTATATCTTGGCTCCCCATTTCAGGGAAGTCTTTCATTGTCTTGGAAATATCAAGAGTCTCTGCTAATCTCTTGAGGAATCTATATGCGAGGTCGTCTTTCAATGCAGGTTGTGTGTGTAGCTGGATGTTTTAAGCAGGCTGTCCCTTTCCCTGCTCCTGAGCCTTAGCTATTGAATTCCAATAGAGTATGCGGTGGCAGTGGGGACAGAAAATAAGGTCTGAAGAGCCTTTTTGGAGTTGTATATACGCCTGAGGAGGTATATTCATATGACAGCCTTGGCAAGTGCCGCCTACTACGGATATGATAGCTATACCCTGCCTCTTTTCTCTTATTGTTTCATACTTTTTCAAAAGGGAAGGAGAAACATCTTTTGAAATTGATGCCTTTTCCTCTTTTTTTTCTTTTATCTTCTTTTCCCAATTCTCATTATTTGTTTCAATACTTGATTCCTTTGCTTCAAGTTCTGCCTTCTTATTATTTAATTTATCTTCTCCTTCTTTTACCGCTCCCTTTTTTTCGCTTATCTTCTCATTTAATTTATTAATCTCGCCTTCTTTTGTAAGTTTTCCCTTTTTCGCTGCATTTATCTCCTTTGTGGAGGCTTTGAATTCCTTGTCGTTTTTTATATTCTTCAGTCTCTCCTCATTTTTCTTTACTCTCTCTGTGCATTCGGCAAGCTCACCCTCTAATGACAGTTTCATATTTTCTATTTCAGCAAGTTCGCCGTTAATTGCCTCTAAACCATCTTCAAATTCTTTAACCTCTGCAGAAAGTCTCACTACATCAGCATTTGTCTCCCTTGCTTCCTGCTCTATTAAACCTATTTGCATATCAATATCCTGAATCTTCTTAAGCAATAATAGTTGATTTTCCAAAAAGTTTTCCCCAGATATGTTTTTTGGTGGGCCCACCTGGACTCGAACCAGGGACCGACCGGTTATGAGCCGGTGGCTCTTCCAACTGAGCTATGGGCCCTATTAAAATCTTAAATAGTGATACTAAAAAAATATTACGCTTTTGTCAAGGCTTGTTTTATCTTCAACGGGTCTTATGTTTTATATTAAAAAAGTGAACTTTGTTTTCGGCTACCGATTTATCGTGGTTTTTAAATGCATACGATGAGAATCAAACCGATGGTTGTAGCTGGAAAATTATGTTCCCCTTTTCATTGAAAGATAAGACTCTGCCAAACTTTTAAAGCTATTTATATCACCTTTTTTTTCAGCATCCTCAAGTCTTTTTAAAAGAAGAAATGTTTCCTTCTTAATCCTGCTTTCCATGAGAATCTTTTTACAGCAATCCTCCAGTATCTTTTCCGGTTCTTCTTTTATTGAGCTATCATCTTCAACATAGGCTTTGAGTAGCCATGTCTTTGCCTTATCGTTGTGGATAGAATCAATAATTGACGATGGTTCCGCTTTTACTCCTTTTTGCAATGCATCTATAATAAATCTGCCTGCTTCCTTTAAAAAATCTATTTTAAACATTTCCACTGCATCTTTGACAGATTCGCTATATAGCTGAGGATAGGCAATCATAATTTTTATTATGGTTTCTTCTGTTTTAACGGAATCTCCTTTATTTATTATCTCATTTGTAGTAGGCGCTTGATACCTTTGGTCTTTGACTCTTGACCCTCGACCTTTTGTTTCTGTAGCAGTCTTGATGGTTGATAAAACTGCATCTGGTCTAATGTGAAGAATATTTGCAACCTTTTCCACATAGATATCCCGCTCCGCTATATTTTTTATGCTTGCAACATATGGCACAGCCTCTTCCAGGAAAGAAACCTTACCGTTTGGAATTTCTATATTAAATTTTGTTTTCATAGAATCAAGAAAGAAATCCATAATCGGTTTGGCCTTTTGTATGTACTGCGCCATTTGCACAGCCCCATGTTTCTGAAGAAGGTCATCAGGGTCCAAGCCGGGTGGTATAAGTACAACCCTGCTATGCATATCTTCCTCAATAAAGATGGGAAGGACCCTCAATGCCGCTGCTTTACCTGCCTCATCTGCGTCAAAAAGGAGGTAAACCTCTTTCGCATATCCCTTGAGTTTTCTCAGATGGTTTGATGTCATGGCAGTTCCGAGAGTAGCAACTGTATTTAAAAATCCATATTGGTGCAGCATGAGAAGGTCAAAATACCCCTCTACCATCAATACAAATTCTTTGCTGGAGGCAGAATTCTTGGCCTGATATATACCATAGACAATTTCACCCTTTTTAAACAATGGCGAGGTAGGGGAATTTAAATATTTAGGCTGTTCATTGCCAAGCGATCTTCCGCCAAAACCAATAACCCTTGCCCTTGTATCCGTTATAGGAAACATAACCCTGTTTCTAAACTTGTCATAGAAATCTTTAGCTTTTCTGCTTACAAGACCTACTTTTTCAGCTATCTCCAGAGATATGCCCTTGTTCGAAAGAGCTCTTGCAAGACTATCTCTGTCTGCAGGTGCATATCCTATCTTAAAACTTTTTATAGTCTCAGGTTTTAGCCCCCGTTTCCCAATGTATTGCCTTGCCTTTTCTGCATTAGGGGATGTTAGGAGATATTGGTGATAAAAATCCTGCGCCGCATGATTGACTAAAAACATGAGATCCCGTTGCTGTTCCTCTCCTGAGGATTTCTTATCCAGCAGCGACAGATCTATCCCAACCCTCTTGGCAACGGTTCTCACAGCCTCTGGAAACGAGAGGTTGTCCTGTTTCATAAGAAATGTAAACGCATTTCCGCCTGTACCGCAGCCAAAGCAGTAGAATATCTGTTTTTCATCATTTACGGTAAATGACGGTGTCTTCTCTGAATGAAATGGGCAAAGCCCGATATGGTTTTTTCCATTCTTTCTCAGAGGAACGTAATCTGAAACAATCTCAACTATATTGGCCCTTTCTCTTATTTCATCTATTTTGTCTTGAGGAATCATCATAATTATTCGTTCATGCCACCATCTTTGACATATCTGCAATCTGATAGTAAAGGTTTCTAATCATGTTCAGCAATATCAGGCGATTTCGGCGGATTTTTTCATCTTCCACCATAACCATGACCTTGTCAAAGAATGTATCTATTATACCCTTTAAAGACGCAAGGGTTTCAAAGACCATTGCATAGTCACCTTCTTTCCAGTATTTGTTTATCTCAGGTGATATTCTTTCTGCAACCTCAAAAAGTTCTTTCTCCTTTACATCTTCAAAAAGCGAGACATCCGGTTTCTCCTGACCCATGTCTCCTGATACTGGGCCACGTAATATATTTGACACCCTCTTAAATGCAATGACAAGGGCGCCGCAGGCGGGGGTTTTCTTGAACCTCTCTAACGCCTTTACCCTTTTCACCGCGTCGTTTATATCATACCACGGTGCTGAAAGCACTGCATCCACAGTGTCAAAGGAATAGCCCTGCAAGATAAGCTGATTCTTCAGCCTTTCCCTGAAAAATTCAAGCACATCTTTTTTAACATCAACAGGAGATATTGTAAGTTTGGCATCCAGAAGGCTAATTGCTTTGTCAATAATTTTATCCATGGCTAATGGGAAATTTTTTTCCGTGATGATTGCAATTATGCCGAGGGCCTGCCTTCTCAGGGCATAAGGGTCTGCTACACCTGTCGGGATAAGCCCCACCCCAAAACAACCGCAGATGGTATCTGTCTTATCAGCTATGCTGATAACTGCACCAGGGACTCCCGCAGGCACCCTTGCGCCTGCCTGAAGCGGCATGTAATGCTCATAGATTGCCCTTGCCACATCTGTGCATTCCCCTGAAATCAGCGCATACTCCATGCCCATGGTGCCCTGTAGTTTGGGAAATTCCCCAACCATACCTGACACCAAATCAGCTTTGCAAAGCATGGCAGCCCGGCCGAGAATCAACTTGTTGAGCCATTTTTTACTAGTCTTTGATGAGTCATATGATTTTGGGTTAAAACTGTCACTTAAAAAATCTTCCAGTTTTTCTTGCACATGCTGATAATCAGAAAACTGGATTTCTGCACCAATAAAAATGGCCAATTCTGCAAACCTTTTAACCTTTTCATAAAATGTGCCCAGTTTTGCCTGGAAGACAACCCCTCTTAATTGGTCTATCCTTTCGGTAAGAGGCATTTTAATATCTCTATCAAAGTAGAATTTTGCATCGCTCAACCTTGCCCTGAGGACCTTTTCATTACCATTTACAACAACCTTCGGGCTCTTAGTCTTTGTGTTGGCAACGGTTATGAAATACGGCAGGAGGCCGCCCTGCTTGTCAATAACCGAAAAGTATCTTTGGTGCTCTCTCATGGCATTTACGGCAACATCCTTTGGGATATTTAAAAATTTTCCGTCAAACCTTCCGAGAAGAACCGCAGGATATTCCACAAGATTTGCAACCTCGTCAAGCAGTTCATCATCTTGCAAAATAAATCCTTTGACAGACCTTGCCTCTTTCTCAATGCCCTTTTGTATCAGTTTCCTCCGCTCTTCTGTATCAGCAATGACATAAGAGGCCTTTGTTTTTTTAAGGTAATCATTCAACCCTGTTACTTTGAATGGCTGCGGTTTCATAAATCTGTGACCGTATGAAACTCTCCCAGCCTTTATATCTCCGACCTTGAACGGAATTATGTCTTTGCCTAACATTGCCACTATCCAGTGGATTGGCCTTGCAAATGTTATATCACCATTACCCCAACGCATAGCCTTTGGAAACAATGCGCCTCCGGCTATCAGTTTTGGCAGGACATCTTGCAGTATGTCTTTTGTTTTCTTTCCTTTAAGTACTTTTCTTACAGAGATGTATTCGCCCTTTGGAGTCTGGACAATCTTTAAGTCTTTTACTTTTACACCCTGGTTTCTTGCAAAACCTTGGGCAGCTTTCGTTGGCTTCCCATTTTCATCAAAAGCGGCGCGTTTTGCAGGTCCCGTTGTTTCAACAACAGTATCTTCCTGTTTTTCAGCCACGCCTTGCACATAAATAACAAGTCTCCTTGGCGTACCAAGGGTGCGGATACCTTGAAAAGAAATCTTTGCATCCTTTTCTAAATAATTCCCCAAATAATTCTTTATTGTATCAAGGGCTCTTGGTATAAATCTGGCAGGTATCTCTTCGCTTCCTATTTCTAAAAACAGGTCTTTTACCACATAAAACTCCTGATTATTCAGTGAATGAACTTCCCGGCAGCAAGCTGCGGGGCATCTCGAAATGAGAACCTTTTTCTTTGCGGTCATTCCTGCCCCCGTTTTCACGAGGGTAAACTTCAGCAGGAATCCAGCGTCTCGGAATTCCGCATCAAGCATGCCCTCGACTTGATCGGGGGTGCGAAATGACGGAATGAGGTAACCCTGTAGCCAGTTACAGAGAATTGCAAGTTAAAACAGTGTAAAACTAACAAATATTGCCTTTGAAATCAAGGTTTGTTTTGAAAAGGTTGCTGCGCCTGATTTTCAAGCCTTGCCAAAAAATAGACATTGATTTTTTGAGAAACTTGCCGCTCATTGCTTAATTTGCGATTAATAAGCTATAATCAATCCCAATGCTACTTGGCGCACATATGTCTATTGCAGGCGGCATGGATAAGGCCGTAGAACGAGGTATGGCCTTATCCTGCACCGCCATTCAACTATTTACAAAAAACTCAAACAGGTGGAATGGAAAAACTCTTCAATCTGAGGAAGTGGCAAGATTTTTAGAACTTAAGAAAAGGAGCGGAATCCACCAAGTTATTGCCCATGACTCATATCTTATCAATCTTGCATCAATCAACACCACACTAAGGGCAAAATCTATTTATTGTCATACACCCCGGCGCACATCTTGGGGCGGGGGAAGATATAGGCATTAAGAATATAACCGACTCACTAAACATGATATTGAAAAAGACGGATGGATGGGGTGTTGGCATAGCTTTAGAGACTACAGCAGGACAGGGCACCGCTCTTGGCCATATATTTGAGCATCTTTGCCGCATAATGTCTGGTGTAAACGCGAAAGAAAGAATCAAGGCGTGTCTTGACAGCTGTCATATCTTTGCGGCAGGTTATGACATCGGCACCCCTGAAGGTTATGACAAGGTGATGACTGACTTTAACAGGTTAATCGGCTTTGACCGCCTGGTCTGTTTCCATGTAAACGACTCAAAGAAAGGGCTTGGCAGCCGGGTAGACAGGCATGAACACATAGGTAAGGGCTGCATAGGAAAAAAGTTCTTTGAACTTCTGATGAAGGACAAAAGATTTAAGAATATCCCAAAAATTATAGAGACGCCGAAAGATAAGGACACGAAGAACGACAAGATGAACCTTGCCCTTTTGAAAAAGATGGCCGGTTACACTACACGTTGAAAAAAGAGCACTCCGTACTGCTTATTCCCGGACATTTTGCATTTTTTTGGCTAAGCAGATTTATCCTCTACTTTTTTGTAAACATAATAACAAACAACCAATATTAAGACAATAACGGCATAGATGCCTAATTGTACTATACCACCCCACCACTCCGTCTCGCCCATAGTCAATTTCATTTGCATAATCAGGAGCCCTCTGACGCTGGCTATGACTCCTATAAAAATAAAGGGATTGAGCGAAAATATATGGCGGGTTAGCTGGCGCTGAACCTGTCTAAAAAGCTCCATGATGATAAGGACAAACATCAAATCGCTGATGATATGAGGAATTGAATGTTGTGTAAAATATACAAAATCCGATATTACTTCTATTAGCAAAAGCACAGCAACACCGACTATGCCGATGCCTACCACAACAAGGATAATATCGTCAACATACACAAGCCAATTGTTGATGCGGTTGATAATACGGGGCGGTTCCGATGGATTCTGTTTCTGCATATTGAGACTCCTATGAAAAATTGATAGCTTTTTTAGCAACCCGGCTAAATGCCTGCTCCAAGTATAGCAGATTACAAGTATAGCAGATTATCTGATTTGTGCAAAAAAGCCTAACGAGCAGGGGATAAAATACCCTGTTTTTATTTCCCCCTTTCCTCTATCTTTATTTATTTCGCGAGTTATTTTATGCCATCTTATCAAAAGGCATATTAAAGTAAGATTAAACCTCTGTCAGGTTGTTGAAAAACTCTTTTTCTGTCACTCCCGAAGTTTTAATCGGGAATCCAGTTACTGTAAAATCAACACCTTATGGATTCCCGCTTTCGCGGGAATGACACCGTAGAGGGCTTTTTCAACAACTGCTATATCTCTCGGTAGACGTTGATTTTTTACGAAACATTTTCCTCTGCCGGCAATAGGCGTTACTCAAGCATAAGGGTTGCGGCAGTTTTTTTAATTCGTTGTTCCGTCATCTATGAGTTTCATATCTTTGCCGTCATACATTGGAGTAAATATCACATATGCAACGGAAGGTGCGCTGCCGGTATTTACGAAGTAGTGCAATACCCCTCTTGGAATGAATGCAATGTCACCCCGCCTCATACGGAGATCATCCTTGCCGAGATGTAAAACCCCCTTCCCCTTTTTTACCATCACGGTCAGGTCATGGGTCTCATGGATATGCGGTTTTTCCCTGTCCCTAATCTGTATAATAAAATGGCTGGCGGCTTCATTTTTAAAAAGAGGAGTTGCCTTTATATTCTCATTTTTCCCTATCGGGTTTTCTTGAACAACATCTTTCCACTCTTTTGAATACAGCCCTGTTTCTGTGATGGAATAGATTTTCTCTTTCGGACAGGTGCAGCCGATGAAGGGGAGGAGCAGAAAAATGTATGTGTATTTTCTAAATGACATGGATTGTTATAGCGGTGCCAAAACACCGCAGTGACAGCGCAGCATGGGCAGTCCAGAGCACAAACAGTTAGTCCCTTGGTACCTCCAACATCCTGTCTAGTGCCTTTTTTGCCGGTATTCTGATTTCTTCCGGCACTTTTACAACCCTGTCCGTTTTTTGTAAAGCTTCTAAAACATCTTCCAGTGTGATTAACTTCATATTCGGACATATTAAACTCTTTGACGCAAGTATAAATTTCTTGCCGGGGTTTTCTTTTTTAAGGCGGTAGAGGATTCCCATCTCCGTGCCCACGATAATGGTCTTTGCCTTTGTCTCTTTTGCAAATTTATACATGCCTGATGTGGAGCATACATGGTCTGCGATATCTATCACCTCTGGCCTGCACTCAGGGTGGCAGGCAAAGACCGCATGGGGATATTTCTCTTTTGCCTTCAAGACCTCTGCCGATTTCAGTTTTTCATGCGTGGGGCAAAAGCCATCCCACCACTCCATCTTCTTCTTGGCTGTTCTTGCTACATACATGGACAGGTTTCTGTCAGGTATCATATAAACTCCATCAGATTTTACAGAGTTTACAACCTTGACTGCATTTGCAGATGTGCAGCAGATGTCGGAGAGTGCCTTTACTTCCGCTGTGGTGTTTACATACGCCGCCACAGGCACTCCCGGCCTTTTCTCTTTTTCCTTTCTTAAATCCTCTACCGTTATCATATCAGCCATGGGACAGCCTGCATCAAGCCTCGGCAGGATTACGGTTTTATCAGGACAAAGGATGGATGCGCTCTCTGCCATAAAATGCACGCCGCAGAACACAATCATATCTGCATCGGACTGTGCGGCAGCCTGACTTAAGCCAAGAGAATCACCGCAGATATCAGCAGTCTCCTGCACCTCATCGCGCTGATAATTATGCGCAAGCATGAGGGCGTTTTTTTGTTTCAATAAAGCCCGGATTTCTTTTTGGAGTTCTTGGGTTGGCTTCATAAGACAGACTATGGGCTAATAGGCTGTGGGCGATTTTCCCTCTCGCTATAGCCTGTTTTTATTTGGCGAGCCTTTCTTTGAGGAGTTTATTAAGCACCTGCGGATTTGCCTGCCCCTTTGTTGCCTTCATGGTCTGACCGATAAAAAAGCTAAAGAGCTTTTCTTTTCCTGCCTTATATTCAGCGACCTCTTTGGGATTGGCGGCAATCACTTCATCTATCGCCCTTATCAATGCTCCCTCGTCTGAAATTTGGATAAGGCCTTTTTCCTTCACTATTGCATCAGGTTCTTTTCCTGTTTTATATACCTCCTCAAAAACCTCTTTTGCTGTTTTTGTATTGATTGTTCCGGCATCAACCATATTCAAAAGCTTTACAAAGACTGAAGGTTGAATGCTGAAGGCTGAAGGCTGCGCTATATCCTTGCCATCCTCTTTCAACAATCTCAAAAGCTCACCCATAATCCAGTTGGATACGACCTTCGGAGATGAAATTTCTTGCCCCTTGCACCTTGCACCTTGCCCCTCATATTTTTTTACGCACTCCTCATAATAATTTGCCAGTTCCTTTGTTGCAGTCAGGACGCCTGCATCGTATGACGGTATGCCGTATTCCTTTACAAACCTCTCCCGTTTTTCTGCAGGCAGCTCAGGCAAGGTTGACTTTATCTCTGCTATCCACGCCTCGTCAATCTGCAGCGGCAGCAAATCAGGTTCCGGAAAATAGCGGTAATCGTGCGCCTCTTCTTTACTACGCATTGAGATGGTCACTCCTTTATCAGAATCAAATAACCGCGTCTCCTGAATGACCTTACCGCCGTCTTCTATAACCTCTATCTGCCTGCTTATCTCATATTCAATGGCCTTTTGCACAAATCTGAAAGAGTTCATGTTTTTGAGCTCTGCCTTTGTGCCAAACTTCTTTTCTCCTGCAGGCCTTACGGAGACATTGGCGTCGCAGCGAAAGCTCCCCTCTTCCATATTGCCGTCGCAAATTTCCAGATAGACAAGGATGTCCCTGAGCGCCTTGAGATACTCCACTGCCTCATCGGAAGTGCGTATGTCAGGTTCGCTTACAATCTCAATCAATGACACACCTGCCCTGTTCAGGTCAACAAAGCTGTAATCAGCATCTTCATAGCTTTCACCGTGGATGAGTTTGCCCGCATCCTCTTCCATATGTATTCTGGTTATGCCGATGCGCTTTTCTGCGCCATTCACTTCAATATCAATATAACCCTTCTGCGTCAGGGGCTCATTATACTGGGAAATCTGATACCCCTTTGGCAGGTCAGGATAAAAATAATTCTTTCTTGCAAAGATGCTTTTGTTATTTATCCTGCAATGGGTTGCCAAGGCCATCTTTGCGGCATACTCAACTGCCGTCTTATTGAGAACGGGAAGAGTCCCCGGCATACCGAGACACACAGGGCAGACCTGCGTATTGGACTCTGCCCCAAATTTGGTTGAGCACCCGCAAAAGACCTTTGAATTAGTCAAAAGCTGGGCATGGACTTCAAGACCAATGACTGCTTCGTATGACATTTACAACCTCAATTATGAAATTTAAAAACAGAGTAAAGCTAACAGATATTGCCGTTGAAATCAAGCAACGAGTTCAGCCCGTAAAATAGCGATTGAAGGCCTCGCTATTTTACAAACTGGCGATTTGGCTGCCATACTTCGTTATCGGCGCATTTTTTCTCCTCACCGTATTGATGACATACGGCTCGTCGTAAATAACACACCCCTTTAGTCCCCTCTCGAGAGGGGATTTAGGGGTGTGTTGTCTGGCAGCCAACTTGCAGGTTTCCCCAAAAATCAAAGTCTATTTTTGGGTTCAGCTTGTCATATTTGTATTTTCAACGTGAACCCCTTAATATTTTCAAAACTTCCGCCACTGACCTCGTATTCAAAACATCTTTTTTTTCAAGCCAGCCGCGCCGCGCTGTATGCACGCCAAATCTTATATAATCAAGATGCTGTCTATTATGCGAATCTGTAGATATTGTCACCATAACACCCATGTCTTTGGCAAGCCTGCAATGGCTGTCGCTTAAATCAAGTCTGTCAGGATAACTGTTTAGTTCAAGTATTACATTGTATTTCTTTGCAGCCTGCATGAGCCTTGACATATCAACCGGATACGGCTCCCTTACACCAACAATCCTGCCTGTCGGATGGGCTATGATATTTATAAGACCTGTTGACATTGCCTTTATAATCCTATCCGTCATCTCATCCATAGTCATGTTG
>JACRML010000073.1 GCA_016214995.1 Deltaproteobacteria bacterium | reverse complement strand
TCCCCTGATAGAAGCATTCAGGGGCAGGCTTGCATCTTGCATCTCGGCATTAACCCCGGCTTCCCTTAATGCCTCCAACAGGCATCGGCTTATTATTCTGTATGCCCCTGATATTCCTTCTGCAAATAAAGGCTCGTTTTCACCGCAAATTATTGAATAGGTAATCTCATCGGCATGCAGGACAGCCCTTCCGCCGGTAATTCGTCTAACATAGGAAATATCTGATTTTAAGCAGCGTTCAATGATTTTATCAGCTCTTTGGAAACAGCCGATAGAAATGGTGGGATTCTTCCATTCGTATAGTCTGAAGGTAGATCGGGAAAGCCCTTGATTGCAGCTGTTAAGAATAGCCTCATCTGTTGCCATGTTATCCCAGCCGCTCTTTGGCTGGTCTATCAACAATCTCCAGTTACTCATAACAAAATACCGTTGTCCATGTCCGTCATCCGTAACCTTAAAAATTACGAACACGGAACACGGTCACGGTTCACGGTTTTATTATGCAAATATGTTCAAAAAATTTATATCAATCTTGCCTGCGATAAAGTCGTGGTCGTTCATTATCTTTCTATGAAGTGCAATATTGGTCTTGACCCCTTCTATTTCCATTTCATCCAATGCCATTGCCATTCTGCTGATGGCCTCTGCCCTGCTCTCCCCATACACTACAAGTTTGGCAAGAAGCGCATCGTAATGAGGAGGAACTGTATAGCTGCACGATATTGCCGAATCTACTCTCACACCGGGACCGCCTGGCATATGAAGACTTGTAATCTTGCCAGGACATGGCACAAAGGTATCAGGGTCTTCCGCATTTATTCTGCATTCGATGGAATGCCCTTTAATTCTTATATGCTTTTGCTTAAACCTAAGCCTCTCTCCTGCTGCAAGCCTTATCTGCTCCTTAATTATATCTATCCCTGTCACCATCTCAGTTACTGGGTGCTCAACCTGAACCCTGGTATTCATCTCCATAAAATAATATCTCATACTATTATCAAGCAAGAATTCCACTGTTCCTATATTCGTGTAACCTATTCCACTCGCTATCCTTACAGCAGCCTCACCCATTTTCCTTCTTAATTTTTCATCTAAGATATGAGATGGTGCTTCTTCCAATATTTTCTGATGGCGCCGTTGGATGGAACAATCCCTTTCTCCAAGATAAACAGTATTACCGTATTTATCGGCCATAATCTGAATCTCTATATGTCTGGGTGCTTCACAAAATTTTTCAATATACACATCTCCATTTCCAAATGCGGCCTGTGCTTCATTTTTGGCAGTGTGAAAAGCATTGCCGAAACTAGCCGGTGTATGAACAATCTTCATGCCCCTGCCGCCGCCGCCCGCCGCCGCCTTTATGATAATAGGAAAACCAATCTTGCGTGCAATATCCATGGCATCCTTCTCGTCTTTAATTCCCGAGTTGCTCCATGGAAGAACATGTACCCTTATTTTTTCTACCTCTTTTTTCGCCTGAATCTTATTCCCCATAAGACGCATGTTGTTAGAACTTGGGCCTATAAACTTAATACCGCAGTTTTCACATATCTCAGCAAACTCTGCATTCTCAGCCAAAAAGCCGTATCCGGGGTGTATCGCCTCTGCATCCGTAACTTCGGCAGCGCTAATAATGGAAGATACATTCAGATAGCTGTCCTTGCTCTTTGCGGGGCCTATACATATAGCCTCATCTGCAAGTCTTGCGTGCAGGCTGTCTCTGTCTACTTCAGAATAGACAGCAACGGTTCTAATACCGAGTTCTTTGCACGCCCGTATAATCCTTACGGCTATCTCGCCTCTATTTGCAATAAGTATTTTGTGGAACATAATATTAAATACAGGCTATAGGCAAGAGGCAATCGGCGATAGGTAAAAAAACCCATAGCTTATTGCCCATAACCTATAGCCTGTCTTTACGCCGTTTCTACGACAAACAAAGGCTCACCATACTCTACAGGCTGCCCATTTTCTATTAAGATAGAAACAATCTTTCCGTCTAATTCAGATTCTATCTCATTCATAAGTTTCATAGCCTCTATGATGCATACTATCTGGCCTTTTTTGACCGCATTACCAACCTCTGCAAACGGCTGCGTCTCTGGAGAAGGCGCCCTGTAAAAAGTGCCTACCATTGGAGAAGTAATTTGCTTCAGTTTCTCAGCCGCTTTCTCTACTTTCTGCTCTTCTGTTTTTTGCTCAGGCACTGCGGCAACAGATGGAGTGACAACTACAGGCCTTATCTCAGCAACATCAGACCTGCCAATACCCCTCTTTATCCTTACCTTTCCACTTGGCCTTTCAAGTTCAAACTCAACAATATCCGTATCGCTTATAAATTTTACGATATCTTCAATCTCTTTAAAATCCATTTTAACCTCCCATCATCGTAAATCGTGAACTGTTAACTGTAAACTGTTTACTTTTTCAGGTGCCGATTTTCGTTTTTACCGTTCACTACTTACAGTTTACCATTCACAGTCTTCATAATACCATCATTTCCTTTGACATCTCCGTCAAAATCTCACATCCGTTTTTCGTAACCAGAACCATGTCTTCAATCCTCACTCCACCCCATCCCGGTATATATATTCCAGGCTCTATTGTAAAAACCATGCCTTCTTCCACAATATCATCATGGTAAGACGATATGTTCGGCCATTCATGGACCGCAAGCCCGACACCATGACCTGTACCATGACCAAAATATTTACCATATCCAGCTTTTTTAATAAAGCCTCTTGCCACAAAATCTATATAAGATGCTTTGACTCCTGGCCTGACAGTCTCTATTGCCCTATCATGGGCATCTTTAACCGTCTTGTATACCCTTTTTTGTTCTTTATTCGGCTTACCAGTCACAAATGTACAAGTTTCATCAGAATTATAACCTTGGTATTTTGCACCAAGATCAACAATAACCATCTCAGATTTTCTTATCTTTTTATCAGAGGCCTTACCGTGCGGAAACGCTGCCCTCTTGCCAGAGGCAACTATGATATCAAAAGCAATACCCTGAGCCCCTTTTTTTTTCATCGCCATTTCTATCTCAAAGGCCGTATCACGTTCCACCATCCCTGGGGTTATACGATTTATTGCTTTATGAAAGCCAACGGCTGCCAGATTTATGGCCTTTTTTATAATTCTTAATTCATTTGCATCTTTTCTGCATCTTATCTTATCAATATCTTCAGAAACGGGAATTAATCTTTTGCCTTGCAGCAATTTCTTCAGCTTGCAATACGCCGCATAAGTCAGCCCCTTCCCTTCAAACCCTATGCATTTTGACTTAAGCTTATTTATCAGAGATGCAACATCTTCAATTTGTTTCTTGTATATCTTGATTCTTAATCCTTTTACCTCATACTTTGATTGTTCAGCATATCTTGAATCGGTTAAAAAAATTGCCTGATATGGAGTTATAATAATTATTCCACTGCTGCCTGTAAAACTGCTAATATAGCGGATATTTTCCAATGTGGTTATAAGCAGGGCATCTATTTTCCATGATGGCAATCTTTCCTGAATCATTTTTAAACGGAGATTCATAAATACAGTAAGCAGTAGGCAGTAAGGAGTAGGCAGTAAAAACTAAAAGCGACTAACAATAACTGCTTACTGCATACTGCCTACTGCTTACTGTCTTTTTAAAACTCCTTTCTCGCACCGGCCGCTGCCTTTTTTAGATAATACCTTGCCTTTCCAAAATTTCCTCCGGAACCAAGAGCTATTGCTATAAAATAATCCTTATTTATAAGCCTCATGATTATTGTAGAACCTTCAGCCGATACAGACAGCTCTTCAACTTCCCCCAGCTTAAGCATGGAAGATGCATTTTTTGTCTCTTCCAGTATTCTGGCATATTCCACACCCAAAGAATCCATATCATAGTCGGCCTTATCTTTTACATAATTTTGGATTGCAATGCCGTCTTTGCCCATTATAGTTGCAGCTATACCACCTTTTACATTATCAACCATCTCTTTCAATATCTCTAAAAATCCCATTCAACTGCCGCCTTTCTGAAGTTTATTAATCCAGTTAATAAAATCCTTTTTTCTATCTTCCGCCCCCTGTACCATCATAAGTCTTTCTATCTTTTCTTTTATTACAAGGTTGTTTTGCCCTCCCTTTTTAAGGAGTATCTGATAAATCTTCATGGCATCTTTTTTAAGGCCTTGCCTCTCTAAAATCTCTGCCATAGTCACTGTATAAAATTTATCATTAACGGGCAGCCGTTCCTCTTCGCCGTCATCCTCTGCTATAATCGCTTCTTCAATATGTACCATATCGTGCCTAATCTGTAGAATACAATTATCAAAAAAGAGGAATCAGGAAAGAGAAAAGAAAAACCTATTTCCTAATTTCTAATTTCCTCTTTTACTGTTGCCTATCAAATTAGTTGAGAATCCCCGGCAAGTCAAGGGGAAAATCTGCGCTACCTATTTGCCTAAATGTTGTCTTGCCAATATCCTCTACCATAACAAACTTTATTTTCCCGCCAGCCACCTTCTTGTCTATCTCCATAGCCTTTAATAAGTCATTGGCTGATAGCTGACAGCTAATAGCTGATAGCTTTACCGGGAGACCAATCTTTGATATCAGCCCCTCTATCTTCTCTACAACACCTTTGCTGCACACACCAAGTTTAAGAGATAATCTCGCAGCCGCAGCCATGCCGATAGCCACTGCTTCTCCATGCCTCAACTCCTTATAATTGGTCGCTGCCTCTATTGCATGACCAAAGGTGTGTCCAAAATTAAGTATTGCTCTTAAATCCGCCTCTGTTTCATCCTGCTCCACTATATTTGCCTTGATAGCGCACGACATCTTTACGGAGTAAATCAAACCATCTCCAAAACCAAGCACATCTCTATAATCGGATTCCAAAAATGAAAAAAACTTGCTGTCCCTGATAATACCATATTTACCAACCTCAGCCAAACCCGCCTTTACATCCCTGTCTCCAATAGTCTTAATCACAT
>JACRML010000080.1 GCA_016214995.1 Deltaproteobacteria bacterium | reverse complement strand
GGTGATGTATGCAGGCAAGATTGTTGAATACACTGATACAAAAACTTTATTTGCAGAACCACTGCCCCCATACACCATCGGGCTTCTCAACTCTCTGCCCACTATGGAAAGAGAGGCAGAGGTTTTGAAAACAATCCCAGGCGCAGTTCCAGGGCTTTTAAACCTTCCGCCTGGATGCAGTTTCTATGACCGATGCCCAAAGGCAGATACAGTCTGCACAGAGCATGAGCCGGAGTTGGTGGAAATTAAAAAAGAACATTTAGTAGCTTGTTATAAAGCGTAGAATTGCCGATTTATCGGGGTTTTTATTTCCCTTATTTTCTGATGGGTTAAAAAGATGCCTATAGAATTTTTGTTGAACATCACCATATATTGGCCTAAAATTGAAGCATCTCAGCCATTTATGGCGTGGATGCTTCTCGGTAAGGATTTTCATAGCTCGCCTTGGCCCGCCCTTAAAAAGGCGGGATTGCGGTGAACATTCTGTTCACTAGAAGATGTGTGTAGATATAAAAAGGAATGTTGGGTGTAAGAAAGACAACATAAAAGAGCCACAAGGAAGTATCAATCAGATAATGAAAGACATAAGTGTTAAAAACGGAAAATTATACGATGCATTGTCATCGTTAACTAAAGGTGTATTAAAGATTGTATCCAGCAGAGTTCGGAATGATCTTGTTGTAACTACAGAGAGCATATGGGTGAAACAAAATGAAGATGCATATGTTAAACACCAAATTCAGCGCCCCTTGTGGGCGATAGTGCTTCATAAAGTCAATGATGAAATCACTAAAACTAAAGAGTTTTTGGATTTTATAAACGTTGTAACTAAAGATGAAATTATTTCCCCTCAGTTAGACACACTTGTAGGTACATGTCTCGGCTCTCATCGTTTAGATGCAATCAATATTGCAATGCGGCCAGTTTATGAGTTCTTAACAGACAAAGGAATCGTTGAATTTAATATTCCTAGTTTTAATTCCGTATATTCAAAATTAGAGAGTGCTTTATATTCAAAGGAGATTGAGTTTGAAAATATAACACCTCTATGTGGATTTACCATGGAAAATTATGAGCTCTCACTGACTGACAATATCTCTATCGTAAAACTAAGCGAAGAAGAAATTCTAGAGTTTTTTAGACTGGGAATAAAGCTAGGTACTAGCATGGGCGATGTTGATTTCGTGCATGGTATACATCAATATGCGATAAAAACGTCATATAAACTTCCAAAAATTATTGGTAAACAAGATGTAGCTATTAAGGATATTGAACAGAATGAATATTTTGGCAACAAAAATGAGAAGGAGGTAGTTGACGCGCTACGAATTTTTAAAGAAGGAAAGTTATATCCTATAACCACTACTAGAAGAGGGAAAAGTATATTATCTATTGGGGTCTCTTTTAGCTTCGAAACACCAGTAAAGCACTTTATGAACAACAAATATAGATTATTGAAAAGTGAAATAGATGAATTTAAATCATTTTGGAGTGAGAAAAGTACAGCGAAATTACCGGAAAAGAATTTTCTTTCAGTAGGAATTAGACGATTTAGTCAGTCCAATGAAAGGGACAATATAGAAGATAGAATCATAGATCTAATGATTTCTGCAGAGGCAATTTTTTTAAGTTCTGGTGGTAGCTTTCAAGGCGAGTTGAAATATAGACTTTCACATCGGGCTTCTATGTTTATCGGTACTGATGTTGAACTGCAAAGATATGTCTTTGATTTTATGCAAAAGGCATATGACGTTAGAAGCTCTATAGTGCATGGTTCTAACCCAAAGCTCCCTAATAAAATGGACGGCTCCGCTTATACCCTAGAGGAATTTTGTGGAGATATTGAAAGATATTTGCGTATTTCCATAAAAAAGGCAATAGGCCAGGCAGCCATTGTAGAAGATAAATCAAATGCAATAAATTGGATATCAATCATATTTCCATCAAATAATTAATTGGTGTTACTTGTGAGTATTGTCACCACCCAATAAGGCAATTTAACACGGACTGATCTTCCGCAGCGCTCATTCCTCGCTTATTCACGGTCAGTCGGTGAATTGCGATGTTAGCCGAATGAATTGAATATAATTATCATAGAGGACACTATGGCAGGAAAACGAAAGACGGAAAACATATCAATAGCCATAGAGCAATCCACCCCCTTAATCCCCCGCCGGCGGGGGACAGAGAAACAATACTTCGCTGTGAGATATACCAACCGCCCTTTCATGGGTGGGGATGCTAACTTATCCCCCTCTGGAGGGGGTAGGGGGAGGAACATGAAAGCCGACAAAACAGACAATTACGGCTACAACAAAAAGCTGCAACCTTTCGCAAACAGATTGCGTAAAGAAATGACAAAGGCTGAGGCTTGTTTGTGGAAATATGTGTTAAGGGCAAGGCAAATGAAAGGGTATCAATTTCGAAGGCAAAGACCAGTATTGAATTACATCGCTGACTTTATGTGCAGAGAATTGAAGCTGGTGATTGAGGTGGATGGCGTAACGCATCAATGGGGAAAAACGGTTGCAAAGGATTTTCATAAGGCCAAAGATTTGATAGAGGCAGGGTTTAAAGTGTTGCGGTTTACCGATGAGGAAGTATTAAGGCAGATTGAAGGGGTGAGAGATAAGATTGCAATGGTTGTGCAAGAGATAGAACAGTCCACCCCCTTAATCCCCCGCCAGCGGGGGACAGAGAAGTGATCTCCGCCGGTGGGGGATAGAAAAGAGATAACTCTCCGCAGCGAGGATAGAGAGGTGATATTCGCTGGCTGGAGTTGTAGGGGCTCGTGTCCCCCGCAGGCGGGGCAGGGGGTGGATTTTTCTTGTCCTAAAAACCTTATGGAACTTCTCACATTAAATAATATCGTCAAGCATTTTCCCGCCCGTGGCGGGATGTTTAAAAAGGCAGGCGGCGTTGTCCATGCTGTTGAGGGGGTGAGTTTTTCTGTGGAGAAGGGGGAGATATTCGGCCTTGTGGGAGAGAGCGGATGCGGTAAGTCAACCCTTGGACGGGTTGTGGCGCGGCTGATTGAGCCGACATCCGGCCAGATAACTTTTGACGGCAGAGATATAACCCGTTTAAAATCCAAAGAGCTTAAATCTGTAAGAAGAGAATTGCAGATTATCTTTCAGGACCCTTATGCGTCTCTTAATCCGAGGATGCCGGTGGGTGAGATTATTGGCGAGGCGTTAAGCATACACAATATAGCAAGCGGCGCAGAAAAATGGGAGAGGGTAAAAAAACTCGTTGATATTGTCGGCCTTCCAAAGAATTCCGTAGGCCGCTATCCCCATGAATTCAGCGGCGGGCAGAGGCAGAGGATCGGCATTGCGCGGGCTTTGGCTTTGAATCCAAAATTTATTATTGCAGACGAACCCATATCAGCTTTGGATGTTTCAATTCAGGCGCAGATAATAAACCTGTTCAGAGATTTGCAAAAGGAGTTTGACCTGACCTATCTTTTTATTGCCCATGACTTAAGGGTTGTTGAATATATAAGCGACAGGGTTGCGGTCATGTATCTTGGAAAGATTATGGAGATAGCAACATCGGAGGAGCTTTACAGTCACCCTGTCCACCCGTACGCAGAGGCGCTCTTATCAGCGGTTCCCATACCGAACCCGCAAAAAAGGAAAGAACGGATTATACTTAAAGGCGAAATACCGAGTCCCATAAACCCGCCGTCTGGGTGCGTATTTCATACAAGATGTATATATGCGCAGGAAAGATGCATGGTGGAAGCGCCTCTTTTAATGCCAAGGCGAGACAATAGACTGGCTGCCTGCCATTTCCCGTTGTAGATTGGATGCTTACAATACTTCTTCTTTCCGTAAAATAGCGATTAAAAACCTAGCTATTTTACATCTTCCACTTGCAATCGCTTCGCAGCAAGTGGAGCCAGCCGATTTGGCTGCTCCCCGGTAGAGACACTCGGGGACAGGCATACTTCGTTATCGGACAATTTTTGTTCCTCATAACCCACCCCTTTATCCCCTCCAAGGAGGGGATAAAGGGGTGGGTTACGGCTCGTCTCAAATAACACACCCCTTTAGTCCCCTCTCGAGAGGGGATTTAGGGGTGTGTTGTCTGGCAGCCAACTTGCAGGTTTCCCCAAAAATCAATGCCTATTTTTGGGTCTTT
>JACRML010000079.1 GCA_016214995.1 Deltaproteobacteria bacterium | reverse complement strand
GGAGGTGTTTTTTCGCACACCCTGTTGAGGTCTTCTACAAGAGGTTCTTCGTGGTAGTCATTCATTGCAGCAAGGAACTCTATTGTCTCTGTCCTTGAACCGGGCAGAGACAGGCATAATTCTCCAAGATGCTTCTTGAATATACTTTCTGCCGAGGAATTTGCCTTAATGACATCGCCAACAATCATCTTGCCGTTTATTATACCTTCTATTTTATGATGATGTTTTGTTGCCATAACCTCCACCTATTTTAAAAACCGTAAAATAGCGATTAAAAATCTCGCTATTTTACATCTTCCACTTGCAATCGCTTCGCAGCAAGTGGAGCCAGCCGATTTGCCTGCTCCCCGATAGAGACACTCGGGGACAGGCATACTTTGTTATCGGCCAATTTTTGTTCCTCACCGTATCGGTGAACATACGGCTCGTAGCAAATAACATACCCCTTTAGTCCCCTCTCGAGAGGGGATTTAGGGGTGTGTTGTCTGGCAGCCAACTTGCAGGTTTCCCCAAAAATCAAAGTCTATTTTTGGGTTAAAAACAAAACATTTGAAATCCTCATAACCCAGTCTGTCAAAGGCCCTGGATATATGCCTAAAACAAGTGTTGAGATGTTTATACCGTACAGGAGCGCTGTGTTCATGGGGCTTACTTTTATTGGTGTATCTATCTTTGGCTGCCATAGATAGATTCGCTTTATGACAAGAAGGAAGTAATACATTGCTGCAATTGCCATTAAAACACCGACAACCGCAAGCCATAAAAGTCCTTCTTTGACAACAGCGGCAATTAGATAGAGTTTTGCTATAAAACCGCCAAGCGGAGGAACACCTGCAAGGGAGAGGAGTCCTATAAAAAGCGTTGCCGCAAGAAGCGGCGAGCGCCTGGAAAGCCCTGTGTATGCATCTATGCCGTCGCTTCCTTCACTGTTATAGAATATGACTATTGCCAGAAATATGCCTGCTATGGCAAAAAGGTATGTGAAAAGGTAAAACATTATAGCGCCGCTGCCAAGTTGAGATGCCGCAGCAATACCCATCAACAGATAACCTGCAGAACCTATGCCTGCATACGCAAGCATTCTTTTTATATTTTTCTGAGGCATTGCAGCAAGATTGCCGAATAAAAGTGTTAAGGCTGATATGACTGATACAAAAAATACCCAATGGGGCCTTATACTGCCCAATGCGGTGAACATCACCCTCATGAGTATTACAAAACCTGCTGCCTTTGAACCTGCTGCAAGAAGCGCTGTTATTGGCGTTGGCGCACCTTGATAAATATCAGGCGCCCATACATGAAACGGTATTGATGCTATCTTGAATGTAAGGCCTATTACAACAAGCATAAGTCCTATTGCAAGAAACCCGCTAACATCCTTTCCGTTTATAATCTTTGCAATTTGAGAGAATTCTGTTGAACCTGTTGCGCCGTAAAGATATGTTATGCCGTATAATAAAAAACCTGATGCAAGCGCGCCGGTAATAAGGTATTTTAAACCTGCCTCAACAGAGGCCGATTCCTCTTTTGTATAACAGGCAAGGATATAAAGCGTTACAGCAAGAAATTCAAGAGATACATATAAACTTATAAAATCATTTGACGATGCAAGAAACATCATTGCAAGGACTGCAAACAGTATTAGCATATAAAATTCGCCCTTAAACTGCTTTATCTTTTCTTCGTATTCCTGTGCCATATAAAGTATCAATATGCCGGTTAAAAGAAATAATACCTTAAAAAATACTGCGACGCTGTCCTGTACAAAAAAGCCGAAAAGTGTTATCCCCCTAATCTCAGAATTTACTGCAACTATGATGACGGCAATAAAAGAACCTATTATGCCGATCCTCGCAAGGCTTTTCCTTTCACCGGAAGCCATTAGTAAATCCGCAGCCATTATTGCAAATGCAAAGACGGTTACAATTATCTCCGGTAAAAATAATTTAATATTTACATCCATTTTATAAACCTGCCTTTGCTGCCATGCTTACATTATTTATCTTGTCAACAAGCGGCATAACACCTGCATTTATTACATCAATAAGTATCGCTGGATAGAAGCCAACTATAGGTAAAACTAAAATCAAGGCAATGTAGGGAAATCTTTGTACAAATGTTGTTGCATCTTTTAGATGTTCCCATTCAGGCATTCGTGCGCAGAAAAATACATTTCTTAAAACCCTCAACATATAGGTGGCGGTTATAATGATGCCAAACACAGCAATAACTGCCTGAAAAGGATATGTCTTGAATGCACCAACAAATATCATAAGTTCAGAGACAAAGTTTGCCAAGCCTGGAAGCCCTGATGATGCAAAACCCATTATCGCAAATGCAACCGCAATAAAAGGCATCTTGTGCGCAAGACCTGAAAAATCATATGTCATACGGGTATGCGCCTGGTCATATACAAAACCTATGAGTGCGAAAGCAAGCGCTGTCATTATGCCGTGGGCAAACATAAGAAGAACTGCTCCATTTACACCAATGTAATTAAGCGTTGAAAGTCCAAGCAGGACATAGCCCATATGGCTTGACGATGAGTAGCCAATCATAAATTTCATGTCCTTCCTGTGCATTGCAACCATGCCGCCATAGAATATATTTATAAGACACAGGACTGCAACAACAGGCATCCAGAATTGCGCGCCTTCCGGCAAAAGACCCATTGCAATCCTTATAATTCCATAT
>JACRML010000078.1 GCA_016214995.1 Deltaproteobacteria bacterium | reverse complement strand
TCATCTTTGAGATCAAGAACATCTTTGAATGCCTTCCTAACACCAAGATTTGCAGCAACGCCGCCTTGGAATGAAACAGGCCTTATAAACTCTTTGCCCTTTCCGATGCTGCTTTTGAAATTCCTGGCAACTGCATAGCAAAGTCCTGCAACAATATCGTAGTCAGGTGTTGCCGCCTGCTGTAGATGTATCATATCGCTTTTTGCAAACACGCTGCACCTGCCTGCAATCCTCGGCGGATTCTGCGATTTCAGGGCAAGGCTGCCGAATTCTTCAATTGTCAGATGAAGCCGCGTTGCCTGCTGGTCAAGAAAAGAGCCTGTGCCTGCGGCGCATACGGAATTCATCTGGAAGTCTTCTATCCTTATCTTGTTGGTATCGCCGTCATGGGCCAGAAGTATCAATTTTGCATCTTCGCCACCCATTTCAATTACTGTTCTGACTTCCGGATGGAAATACTCGGTAGCCGCAGCCTGGGCAATAACTTCATTTGTAAAACTGGCGCCTATAAGAGGGGCAATGAGCTTGCCGGCTGAACCGGTTATGGCTGCCGCCCTAATATTATTGGCAGGAAATCTCGCAAGCACATCGGAAAGCACGGCAAAGGTGGTTTCCAACGGCTGGCCTTTTGTCCTTGTATAATGATCTTCAAGGATATTCCTGTTTTCATCGACAACCACTGTATTTGCGCTTACAGAACCGATGTCAATACCTATAAAAATAAATTCATTCTTATTCAAGATACACCTCCAGATATTTGAGCTTTAAACAGTAAACAAACTGCACTTTATTGCCCATTACATATTTTCATATAATGGGGCATATTATCAACAATTTTAATCTTCTTGTCAACTCTATTAGCCATTGATAAATTATGCGTTTTGCTTTTAGTAAAACGCTCAAACTGTTTTGTCATACAAAATAGATAAATATGGCCATGGTCAAACAAAGCCGGTTGTGTTTTTTATAATGCATTTTTATAATTTACAATATTTTTATCTTTTGATAGTCTTCAAAGCATGCGTATCATAAGAATTGCAATGGCACAGATAAACCCAACTGTCGGCGACCTTTCCGGCAATGCACGGAAAATTCTTACATTTATTGACAAGGCAAAAGGTGCTGATGCAGACCTTGTAGTGTTTCCTGAATTGGCTATTAGTGGCTACCCCCCGGAAGATCTTCTTTTAAAACCACAATTTGTGGCAGATAACATCAGTCATCTTAAAACCATTGCACATAAGACAAAGGATATAACTGCTGTAATCGGTTTTGTTGACAGCAAAGAAGATATTTACAATGCGGCCGCAGTAATCCACAAAGGAGAAGTTGTAGACATCTACCATAAAATGTTTCTGCCGAATTACGGTGTATTTGATGAAGACAGATATTTTCAGGCCGGGACAACACCACTGAATGTTGTGTTAAAGGACGTTACAATCGGCATAGGCATATGCGAGGATATATGGTATCCGGAAGGGCCTGCCAGGGCACAGGCAATTGCAGGTGCAGAAATAATAGTGAATATAAATGCCTCTCCCTACCACATGGGAAAGGCAAGATTCAGGGAGGAGATGATCGGCACACGGGCATCAGACAATGGCGTCATTGTTGCGTATGACAATATGGTTGGCGGTCAGGATGAGTTGGTATTTGACGGACAAAGCATGATTATAGATGAGAAAGGGATAGTTATTGCAAGGGGGAAGGCATTTGAAGAGGATTTGATTGTGGCGGATTTGGATGTAGAGGATATTTTCAGGGCCCGCCTTCACGACCCGAGGAGGAGAAAAGAAAGGATTGCTTTTGAAAAAGAAGGTAAAGGAGTAAGAGAAATAATTCTTCATGATAAACGCACCATAAGACTAAAAAAACCTATTCCAGCCCGCAAAATTTCAATGCCAGAGCCTTTGCAAGAGGTGTATAACGCCCTTGCCCTTGGCACAAGGGATTATGTGAAAAAGAACAGTTTTGACCATGTTATGATAGGTTTGAGCGGAGGTATAGACTCGTCTCTGGTTGCAGTGGTTGCAGTGGATGCAATTGGAAAAAAAAATGTAACAGGCGTATTTATGCCTTCTCAATATTCTTCAAAGACCAGTAAGGAAGATGCGGAAGCTCTGGCAAAAAGTCTCGGCATTGAACTGTTTACAGTACCAATACAGAATATTTTTGAAGACTATTTAAAAACATTGTCGCCTGCCTTTAGAAAGAAAAAACCTGATGTGACAGAAGAAAATATTCAGGCAAGGATACGGGGAAATATCCTCATGGCCATCTCCAATAAATTTGACTGGCTTGTCCTTACCACCGGCAATAAGAGCGAGATGAGTGTTGGTTATGCAACCCTTTACGGAGATATGGCCGGTGGTTTTGCCGTTATCAAGGATGTGCCGAAGACGCTTGTATATAAGCTGGCTGAATACATAAATAGACTCAAGACTCAAGACTCAAGACTCAAGACCGTTGCGCCAATCCCTGAGAGAGTTTTGACCAAAGCGCCGACGGCAGAGTTGCGGCCAAATCAGACTGACCAAGATACCCTGCCACCGTATGATATATTGGATAGCATCTTGAAGGCGTATGTGGAAGATGATAAAGGTTTTCAGGACATTTTAGATATGGGGTTTGATGAAAAGACCGTCAAGAAAGTTATAAAAATGGTTGATGCATCAGAATATAAAAGACGCCAGTCGCCGCCTGGTATCAAAATTACGCCGAGGGCACTTGGAAAAGATAGAAGGATGCCGATAACAAGCAAGTATGAAAGCTATTGAGTTGTTGCGCTTCATTGAAAAATACAAAGTGCAAATTGCGAAAGGCTGGAGATTAGAGGGTGGAGGAGAGAGGTTTTTTGCCTCAAACCTCAAGCCTTAATTTTCATTTTGCATTTTTCAATCTGCATTCTGCAATGAGATTTAACCCACCACCTTTTCTATAAGCCCCTTGACCTGGCTTTTGGGCACAGCTCCAACCACCTGATCCACTACCTCTCCTTTTCTAAATAATATCAATGTGGGAATTCCTCTAACACCATATTTCCCAGGAGTAGATGGGTTTTCATCAACATTCAATTTTCCTACCTTTATCTTGCCGGTATATATTTCTGCCATCTCTTCAACAATCGGGGCAATGGCCCTGCAGGGGGCACACCATGTGGCCCAAAAGTCTAGAAGCACAGGAATGTCGGATTTCAATACCTCCAGTTCAAACGATTTGTCAGTAATATTTATAAGTTTTTCAGACATACTTGTCTCCTTTCTGTTAATTTATTTTCACGATATTAAAACAAGGCACTTAGCTTGTCAACTATTTTATTAATGCCTGTTTATTAATGCCGTAAAAATCAATTTTTGGATTAAGGACGACACTTTATTTACTCACCTCTTGACAAAGATTTTGAAAGGATATATCTTAATAAAAATCATATGGATAAATCTATTCCTGTAAGCAGAGCAAAGAAGATCAGGCAGCATTGTTTTGTAGCAAGAGAGCTACAGATTACCATAGCCCTTCTTGTAGTATTGGCATTATTAGGAGGGGCATTTTTGCAGTCTATATTCACAAAGCTCAATACATATTTTGGTTTTACAACACCGGTTTTAAGCATCTTCCTTACCATCGGCTATATAGCACTTGTTGCATTCCTGGCCATCTTTTTTGCCCATAGATTTCTGGGACCGTTTAAAAGGCTGGAATATGAGATGAAAGTAATTATGAGCGGAGCACTGGATAAAAGGCTCACTGTCAGAACAAAAGATGATCTGTATGTCAGAAATTTTGTTGCCTATGTCAATAAATTTATAGAAAACTTTGAAAACACGAGCAAGGACTATAACAATCTCCACAGCGCCATATCTACCAAACTAACAAATATAATTAAAAAAATTGAGCAAGGACAATATAACATGGAGGATATAAAAGAAACCCTCAAAACTCTCCAGCAATACAGCCACGAATCAAGAGAAAAATGGTAACCCCCGGTTAAAAGGCTCATTCCAATGAAATCAAATCCTTTTGATGAAGCAAGAGCAGTATTAGCAGTACCTTGTAACAGAGTAAACCTTTTGCTCAAAAACCTCTTTTCCATTACCATTATCATTATCCATGCTATAATAGCCGCGCCCGTCTTGGGTGGGCATTCTGATAAGCATAATTCCTCTCCGGCAAACACAAACCCTCTAATAAAAGATATTCAACACTCTCATGTAGTAGCTGTCATTGATGGAGATACCATTGAGATTGGAGGAAAAAAAAGGATAAGATATGTGGGAATAGATACCCCAGAGGCAGGACAGCCATTTTATGAAGAGGCAAAAAATAGGAATAAAGAGCTTGTTTTGGGAAAAATTGTAAGATTGGAGATATGCAAGGCTGAACCAACGGATAAACACGGAAGGCAACTGGCTTATGTTTATATTGGTCAAACTATGGCCAATGCAGAGCTTTTAAAGGGCGGTTACGCCAGGTTATTAAACATTCCTCCCTGTGGGGTGGAGAAAACGGAGGAGTTTAGAAAATATCAGAAAGAGGCTATGGAGAAGAAAGTTGGCTTATGGGGTGAGAGGAGGCAAGTTATAACAAAGGACTTCATCCCTGCATCAGATGCCATCAGATTTATTAATGAAAAAAAAGCAATTTACGGAATGGTCGTTGGTGTAAGGCAGGGAAGAAAGGCAATCTTTCAGGATATGGGAAACACAGCTAAAGTAGGTTTAAGGGTTGTAATATTTAATCAGGACAAAAAGAACTTTGAGGATGCCGGGATTAATCCATTGACGCATTATCAGACTAAAGAAGTGGTTATCTATGGAAAAGTAAAGATGTATAAAGGAACACCTGAGGTTGTGATAGGCAGCCCATCACATATAGAGGTGTGGCAATAGAACTATGAAACACCGTAAAATCAATGTCTATTTTTGGAAAACACGGGCAACTTGCCACTTGACAAATTATATGCTTTACTTTCAGCAAAAAATTCTACTGCTTTGTCAAAAATAAAGCAGATAATTTGTAAAGGATTTTTCGGTGTTGACAAAAAAATACAAAAAGGCTATTTTAAAAATGGAGCCGGCGAAGGGAATTGAACCCTTGACCTGCTGATTACGAATCAGCTGCTCTGCCCCTGAGCTACGCCGGCAAACGGGAGATTGAGTTATCAATTAACAGTTGAAAAAGGCATCAACAGCAGAGTTTGTTGAGGTTTTCAACAAACTGTTAAAGAATTAGCTGACCAGCGCTGTGAATTTAGGAAAACATCATATGCTAATTTGTTAATTTACAGATTATCTTATATTCTTGTAAATGGTAAATGATGAAATACCTTTTGTCAATTACTTTTAAAGACCCAAAAATAACGATTGGTTTTTGGTGAAACTGGTAAGTTGTCCCCGATAGATTCAGTCGGGGACAGAGGCAACTTTTGCGACAAACCGCATGTTCATCAATACAGTGAGGATCAAAAATTGTACTATAACAAAGTCGGGGCAGATAAATCGTCTGTTTCTAAAATTGTGAGTAAAAAACCTTGGTGGATACCTGTCCTTTTGGACAGGTGATGTTTTCTGTTTGAAATGATAGAGTGTCCATAAAGATATGCCTAAAAATATAAAAATCGCAGATACTGCACAAAAAAATAAAATTCTCATCATAGATGATGATCTGACAATCAAGGTCATGCTTGAGGATATACTTCATACTCATGGTTATACAACAACACTCCATGCAGTAAACGGCCGCGATGGGATAAGGCTTGCAAGAGAGCATACCCCCGATGTAATCCTATTGGATGTTATAATGCCTGAAATGAATGGTATAGGGACATGTCAGGCAATACGCAGGATGGATATGGCCATCCGCCCCTCTATCATCATGATATCCAGTAAGGGTGATAAAGATGCCATTGTTGAGGCGCTTGAAAATGGAGCTGATGACTTTATAACAAAACCTGTTGATGACTTGGAACTCATTGCCAGAATTAAGGCACAATCCAGGATAAGAGACTTTTACCAGGAAATCTGTGAAGACAAAAAAAACCTGGAGACCATACTTGACATCACAAAGACTATCTCTTCAATGCTTAAAAGCGAGGAAGTGCTCTATACAATTGTCAAGAGGGTGGCTGAGATTACAGATGCTGTCAGGTGTTCAATAGTACTTATTGCAAAAGAAGATGTGGGCTATGTGCTTGCATCGCATGAAAATCCTGCGATAAAAGATATTAGGCTTGATTTAAACAAATATCCTGAAATACGAGAGGTGGTCAAGAATAAAAGACCGGTTGTTGTGGAGGATATATCAAGAGATCCGCTCATGGCAGAGGTAAAGGATCTCGTAAAAGGTCTTGATAAGATGAATGAGCTTGTCCTGCCCATTGTATGGGAAGAGAAGGTTATTGGCACCCTCTTTTTAAGAACGCGACGGTTTGACAAAGGCTTTACAGAAAAGGAGATAAACCTTTGTCAGATAATAGCAAGTTCAGCCTACCACGCAATAAAAAACGCCAGGATATTTGAAGAGATTTCGAAAGAAAAAGATATGATGAAAGCCTTGGCCGTAACCGACAGGCTAACAGAACTTTACAACCACGACTTTTTCTATACCAGGCTTGATGAGGAATTCAACCGGGCAGTCAGATATGAAACGCCTATTTCACTGATAATGATGGATTTAGATGATTTTAAGAAGATAAACGATTCATACGGTCACAGAACAGGAGATCAGGTTTTAAAAGAGATTGCTGATTTGATCAAAAAACTGGTAAGAAAAACTGATATAGTTGCACGATATGGCGGAGAGGAGTTTGCTGTAATACTTCCCCATACCAACATGAAAGGCGCAGAAGAAGAGGCCGAAAGGATACGAACAACTATATTAAGCCATGCCTATGCCAACTTAACCAAAGAAACCATGAGCATGAGTATTGGTGTGGCCTCTTTCCCTTGCAAAAGCCCAATAACAAACTCTGGAGACCTGGTTAATTTTGCAGATACCGCCCTCTATGAGGCAAAAAGGAGTGGAAAAAATAAGGTTGTGGTATTTGGACAGAAGTAGAGACCGTTGTCCGTGTTCGTTATCCGTGACCGTATAAAATAAACTCTTAAAATTTTCTTTTCACGGAATACGGTCACGGTTTTTTATTTGAAACCTTTATGGCGCATAAACTCCCGCACATTGTGCAAACCTCTTTATCGGATGGCGGGCTGCTTTCTCTTAAAAACCTAGCCCTTTCAGGATCAACTGACAACCTTATCTGCTCATCCCAGTTTAGTGATTTTCTTGCCTTAGCCATCTGCACATCCCTGTTCATTGCGCCCTTGACACCTTTGGCAATATCTGCTGCGTGGGCTGCAATCCTGGATGCGACGACACCTTCTTTCACATCTTCAATTGTTGGAAGCCTTAAGTGCTCTGAAGGGGTAACATAACATAGAAAATCTGCGCCTGCCGCACCTGCAATGGCGCCGCCTATAGCAGATGTGATATGGTCATAACCAGGCGCAATATCGGTAACAAGAGGGCCGAGAACATAAAATGGTGCGCCGTGGCAGAGCCTTTTCTGTAAAAGTATGTTTGCCTCTATCTGGTTTATGGGCACATGACCTGGTCCTTCTATCATAACCTGCACCCCTTCTGACACTGCCATTTGTGCAAGCTCGCCGAGGGTTACAAGCTCTTCAATCTGCCCCCTGTCAGTTGCATCCGCAAGGCAGCCTGGCCTCAGACCGTCCCCAAGGCTCAATACCATATCATACTTCTTTGCAATTTGTAGAAGTCTGTCATAATTTTCAAATAAAGGGTTTTCCTTTTTATTAAAGTTCATCCACTCTGCCGTAAGGGCGCCTCCCCTGCTCACAACACCCATGAGCCTGCCTTCTTTCCTGATATGCTCTATAGAACGTTGTGTTACACCGCAATGGACAGTAATAAAATCAACGCCATCCTCTGCATGTCTTTCAATTATCTCAAAAATCTCATCAGCCTCAAGCTCTACAAGAGATTTACCCCTTCTCACAGCCTCCAGGGCAGCCTGATAAATTGGCACTGTGCCGATTGGAACCGGAGATTCTTTTATAATGGCCTTCCTTATCTCATCAACCTGGCCTCCTGTTGATAAATCCATTACAGCGTCTGCGCCTGCATTTACTGCGGCATGAAGCTTTTCTATTTCTTCTTTGAGACTTACCCTGTCCTGAGATGTACCTATATTGGCATTTACCTTTGTTCTCAATCCTTTGCCTATTGCAAGCGGCTCAACTGATTTGTGTTTCTTGTTTTTTGTTATGATTACCGTGCCGTCAGCAATGGATGAACGGATATACTGCGGCTCCACGCCTTCCTTGAGCGCAACCTGTTTCATCTCGTTGGTTATTTCGCCGTTTTTTGCTTGTTCTAATTGGGTCATATGAACTCCTCTAAAAAACAGGAAATAGAAATCAGGAATTAGGAATTAGTATTTCTCTTTCCTCTTTCCTCTTTTCTGGTTTCTAATTCCTGTATTATCTCTCTTGCTGCCTTGCTTGGTTCATTTGCGCTTATTATTGCCGATATCAGTGCCACTCCATCAGCGTCTGCATCCATGGCATCCTTGATATTATTCTTCTTTATTCCTCCAATTGCAAAAACAGGTATTTTAATTCCAGCCTTTACCCTTTTTATTATATCAACACCCAATGGTTCTCCATACCGTGCTTTAGACGGTGTGTAAAAGAGCGGGCCTATGGTTATGAAGTCAGCCCCATCTTGCTCGGCCTTTTTTGCCTCTTTCAGAGAATGTGTTGAAACACCTATTAAAAGCCGTGAATCGTGAACTGTGAGCTGTGAACTGTTAAGAACTTCTCTCACATTTTCAGGAGAAAAACTCTTCTGCCCCAAATGTACGCCATATGCTTCAACTGCAATAGCGATATCAATCCTGTCATTTATAAAGAGTTTTGCACCATACTGACTCGTTAATTTTTTCATGCTTTGAGCCAGTTCAAATAATTCATTTGCATTTAAATCTTTTTCCCTTAACTGTACAGCTTTGATGCCGCTCTTCAATGCCTCTTCAATAACTGCTGTAAGTGACCTCCCGCCTGTTTGATGTCTGTCGGTAATAAGATAGCAGTTGAAATTAATCATAAAGAATTCCAAGGAGCGGAATGCAGAAGAAAATGCTGCTTACTTCTTGATTCTGATTCCCGACTCCTGATTTAGAGGCTGCCACATCTTTCCCTTCATTATTGCGCCCAACACTACAACCGCTATTACAATGCTCACCACTTGGGCTGCCTTGAACGGCCCCATCATCAGGCTGTCTGCCCTGAAGCTTTCTACAACAAAACGCCCAAAGGAATAAAGCATGACATACATTGCAAAAATAAAACCGTTTTTACATCTCCTTTTTCTTAAACCAAACCAAAGCACTAAGAATATAAGAAGGTTTATTGCCATTTCGTACAGCATTGTTGGATGTAACGGAGTATCCGGAAATTCTGTCCCTGCAATGCTTCCTGGAGGAAATATTATGCCCCATGGCATAGTTGTTGGCCTTCCATGAGCATCACCGTTCATAAAGTTCCCAAACCTGCCAAATGTCTGGCCAAGGATTAGGGCAGGTGCAACACAGTCCGTCATACTCCAGAAAGATATTTCTCTGCGATTAAGATATAAATATGCAACCAAAATTCCACCTATAAGGCCGCCATGTATTGCAAGGCCTCCGTGCCACACAGCAGGTATCTCCTTTGGGTTTGCAAAATAGTAACTCCAGTTGAAAACAACATAATACATCCTCGCCCCAACGATACCGCCCAGCACAGACCAGAGGATAAAGTTCATAACATCATCCTCTGTCATTTTAATATCTTTACGTCTGACCTCTTTTTTTATGAGAATACTGCCGACCAGAATTGCAATCACATACATGAGGCCGTAAAACCGGATTTGAATAGGACCAAATTCAAATAAGATTGGATGCATAGGTCGCTTTGCTCCATTGTGAAAATCAGAAATTAGAAAAGAGAAAAACTCTTTCCTGTTTCCTTATTCCTCTTTTCTGCCATTTTTTTATTTTGTAATTTGCAATTTCATTAAATTATTCCCTCTATCGGACTTGATGCGGTTGCATATAATTTCTTAGGTATCCTGCCAGAAATGTACGCAAGTCTGCCAGCCTCTACCGCAAGCTTCATTGCCTTTGCCATGTTCACAGGGTCTTTTGCGCCTGCAATGCCTGTGTTCATTAACAAGCCGTCACAGCCAAGCTCCATTGCTATGGCAGCATCAGATGCCGTTCCTACACCGGCGTCCACAATAACAGGCACCTTGATTGTCTCCCGTATAATCCTTATGTTATATGGATTCCGTATGCCAAGGCCTGAGCCAATTGGAGCAGCCAGAGGCATAATAGCAGCACAGCCAATATCCTCTAGTTTTTTTGCCATAATCGGATCATCATTGGTATACGGCAAAACGATAAAGCCCTCTTTCACCAAAACCTTCGCAGCCTCAAGCAATGCCTCGTTATCAGGGAAAAGGGTCTTCTCATCGCCGATAACCTCCAGCTTCACCAGTTCAGTTCCCAACGCCTCTCTTCCAAGCTTCGCAGTTCTTATAGCATCCTGCGCCGTATAGCAGGCGGCGGTGTTGGGAAGCAGGGTGTATTTTTTCAAGTCAATATAATCCAGCAGCGATTCCTTGCTCCTATCAAGATTTACCCTTCTTACCGCAACGGTTATAACCTCTGCGCCTGATTCCTCCAACACCTTAACCATTATCTCATTGGACGGATATTTCCCGGTACCCACCATGAGACGGGATTTGAATTCCCTGTTTCCTATCTTTAATATGTCCATCATTTCTCTCCATTTAAAATTTGAGATTTGAAGTTTGAAATTTTACGCTAGCCTCCCCCCACCATCCTCACAATCTCAACCTTATCCCCATTTTCTAAAATCGTTTCACCGTATTTGCTTCTAGATACGATTCCAAAATTCAATTCCACTGCAATGCCCTGCAGTTTTATGTCCAACTCATTCAACAATCCAAGAACAGTCGTATCTTCCGAAACATCTTTTGTTTTTCCATTGAGCATAATCTTTACCTGCCCCTTGCCCCTTGCCCCTTGCCCCTCAGAAAAAAACATCTCTCTTCCCCTGTCGTATCTCATGCAGCTTTTTTAAAACCTCTTTTTTTAGCCCCGTATTTTTTATCTCTTCAACACCCTTTGCTATGAGTTCCGTGCCCAACTCCCGTACGCCGTTCTTCGCATAATCCAAAACATACTCCTGTAAGGTGAGAAGCGCATTTGCCTGACAAAACTTTTCCATATTTCCTGATAATGTCATATCGGTAAAATCTGCTCCTACTCTACCCACACGATAGCAGGTAGCGCAGAGACTCGGTAGAAACCCGTTTTTGGCAATCGCCCCAATCATCTCCTCCAATCCCCGATGATCATTAGTGGAAAACTGCTCTGTGCTGTCATTTTGAAATTTGAAATTTGAAATTTGAAATTTATTCAGTGTATACCCCCCCGGTTCCGTCTTTGACCCCGCGCTTATCTGCGATGCGCCGATCCGGATTACCTCGTCCCGAAGGGCAGAGGACTCTCTCGTTGACACCACAACGCCGGCGCACGGAACCGCCAGCCGATAAACCGCAATTATCTTTTTAAATTCCCTATCTGAAACAGGAAAAGGTGCATGACTTATCGGTGAACCGTCTGCGGGTCTTAGCCTCGGCACTGAAATAGTATGTGCATGACTGCCGAATTTTTCATAGAGATGCTGCGAGTGGGCTATGGTTGCCAGCGCATCATACCGGTAATCATATAACCCAAGCAATGCGCCAATCCCTACATCTTCAAAACCCGCCTCTATTGCCCTGTCCATGACATGCAATCGGTAGTCATAATCTTTCTTTTGCCCCGAAGGGTGCATGGTCTTGTATGTCGGTCTGTGATATGTCTCCTGAAACGCCTGATACACACCCACGCCGGAATCTTTGAGTCTTCGGAAATCTTCAATCTCCATCGGCGGCGCATTCAGATGAATAATCCTGATGCCGGTATTTTCATAAACAACCTTAACAGCATCAACAAGATAATCAACACCTGATACCTTCGGGTCTTCGCCGGAGACAAGGAGTATCCTTTTAAAACCCATTCCCTCCAGCGTCTTTACCTCTTTGATTATTTCGTCTATGGTTAAGGTTTTTCTGACAGCGTCTCTGTTGTCTTTTCTAAAACCGCAGTAGAGGCAGTTGTTCACGCACTCATTGGAAAGATAGAGCGGCGCAAAGAGGACAATCCTTTTGCCAAAGACCTTTTCCTTAACTTCACCAGCTTTTTTAAATATCCTCTGCAAAAGGGCAGGCTCTTCCACAGACAAAAGCGCTGCCGCATGTTCAAGGCTTAAACCATGTGCGGCACCAGCCTCAGCCAGAATATCATCAATCAGAGAAACAGCAGTCTGAGTCGTATGCGACAAAATGTTTTCTATTTTTTCAGCGTCAATAATCATATTTGCACCAAAATAAAAAAGCCGCCTCCATAAGGAGAACGGCTGTATGAAAAATCCTTGTTGCCGCTTCCCTACGCCGGCATTACCCGGATCAGGTTGTCAGGGTCTCCCGATTGTTATCGGAACTCTCAGCCGTTACGGCTCCCCCAGCATGTATAAAATTTATCAGGGCTTTTATCGGAAGTCAAGCTGTCTTTTTTGGTCGGGGCGGCGGGATTCGAACCCACGGCCACTAGCACCCCATGCTAGTGCGCTACCAGGCTGCGCTACGCCCCGATGTATTGGTTTAAAACTCACCTTCAAATCTAAAAATAAAGTCAAAATTATAAATTCATCCAAGAATCTTTTTTATAAAATACAACTCTTCCTTCACAACCTTTAACGCTTTTAAAATCCTGGGGTCTGGGAATTTTATATCCAACTGCATATTATTACGTACCTTGAGCCACTGCTTTATTTTTGTCTTTGCCCCATCAAGAGTGTATCCCTCATTATATAAAAGCCTCTTTATTTCTAAAATAAGTTCTATATCGTTTTTCCTGTAGACCCTCTGTTTTGTTATTGATTTCTGAGGATTAATTATCTCGAATTCTGTTTCCCAGTATCTAAGAACATAAGGCTTCACATCGGTTATTTTGCTAACCTCGCCTATTTTAAAGTAAAGCTTATCAGGGATACTAACCTTTGTCATAAAGAACAAGGTTGAATTAAGGTTGAGGCTAAGGGTTTTCTCAACCACAGCCTTGACCTTAGCCTTTATTTTGCATTGACTGCGTCTTTTAGAATATGGCTCGATTTGAACGTTAAAACCTTCCTTGCCGTTATAGTCAGCTCTTTGCCTGTCTGAGGGTTTCTGCCTCTCCTTGCCCTCTTCTGTCTTACAACAAAATTTCCAAAACCAGATATTTTTACGTTATCTCCTTTTTCAAGAGAGTCTTTTATTGTATCAAATATAAGTTCCACTACCTCCGCCACATCCTTTTTTGAGAAGCCGACTTTTTCAAAGATACTTTCTACAATATCGGATTTGGTCATCTTAAACCTCCTTATTCTCCTCTAATCTCTGCGCCAAATTTATCTTTTAAGTTTTTTAAGATATTTGCATGAATGTTATTAACCTCATCATCAGCCAACGTTCTCTCTGGAGAACGATACATGAAACGAAGGGCAATGCTGCATTTACCTTCCGGAATATTCTCACCGTAGTATACATCAAAAACCTTAACTTCCTCAAGAAGTTTAATCTCTAATCTTTTAACAGCATTATATAATTTCTGAAATGGAATCTCTCTGTTTAATATCATTGCTACATCCCTAACTATCATTGGGTGCTTAGGAATTGGGGCATATTTCTTCTGGCCGCTCAGAAACATGGCAATGGCATGCATATCCAGCTCAAATATATATGCAGACTGTTTTATATCCAGTTCTTGCATAATATCCGGATGAACCTCTCCAATTATTCCAACCTCCTTATTGTTTACCTCAACAATACCGCCTTTACCGGGATGTAAAAACGAAATCTCTGCCTTTGGAATGACTGCATATCCAGTAATGCCAAACCCTGTTAATATCTGTTCCACCGCACCTTTTATATCATAAAAATCCACAGCTTCTTTGTCAATATTCCATGCCTCTCCATACCTAAAGCCGCTTATGAGTCCGCTTATCAATTCTCTTTCTTCAGTTTTTTGCCCATGAGGAATAAATATTCTCCCAATCTCAAAAACCTTTATATCGCGGTTATTATGGTTCAAATTATATCTCAGGGTTTGCATAAGACCTGAAATAAGGTTTTGCCGCATAACGGATTGTTCTTCTGTTAATGGATTTAAAAGTTTAAGGCCACTTTTTATATTGGCTGATGTAATCTCAAAGAACTGCGGCGATACAAAGCTATAGTTGATAGCCTCTAAAAAACCATTATTAGTTAAAATACCGCGCACCTTTTCTCTTATAAAGTCTATACGCAATACCTTTGTAGCACACAACTGGGAGGTCGGCATGGCGGCAGATATGTTTTCATATCCATGAATTCGTGCAATCTCTTCAATAATGTCTATTTCACTTAATATATCCACCCTGAATGAAGGCGGAGTAACATTCCATACTGCATCATCCATTTCAGACCGCCCAGCCGTTTTAAAGGCAATTTTCAACCTGCTCAAACAATCTTCAACCTCTTTCTTTTTTATATTAATTCCAAGAAGTCTATTAACTCTGGAAAGCCTGGTGTTAATTGACACCGGCTCATATGGCCGAGGATATTTATCAATGACTCTCTTTACTATATCGCCGCCTGCCAATTCTCTTATCATTTGAGCAGCTTTATCCAATGCCCTTGTTACGCCATCTATATCTGCGCCTCTTTCAAATCTGTAGGATGATTCTGTAGAAAGGCCTAATACCTTTGATGTCCTTCTCACACACGAGGGTTCAAAATATGCGCTTTCAACAAGGATGTTTATTGTTGCGTCGTTTATTTCAGATTCCTTGCCGCCCATTATACCTGCCAGCGCAAGAGGTTTTCTTGCATCGGCAATAACGAGCATATCGTTGGCAAGCGGCCTCTCAATGCCGTCAAGCGTCTGTATCTTTTCGCCTTCATTTGCCCTTCTCACAATAATCCGCTTGCCGGATACAAGGTCATAATCAAATGCATGAAGAGGCTGGCCGTATTCAATCATCACATAATTTGTTATATCCGCCACATTATTTATCGGCCTGAAACCGGCGGTTTCCAGTCTCCGTTTCAGCCAATCAGGCGAAGGGCCTACCTTTATGCCTTCAACAACCCTTGCGCTATATCGTCTGCAAAGAGACGGTTCATCTATGGAAACAGAGGGCGGTTTGAGGTTTGAGGTGTGAGGCTGTGTTTTGCCTCTAACCTCCGACCTCTTACCTCTGACCTCTTGCATCTTGCATCTTGTTATGGCGGCAACTTCCCGCGCTATTCCCAGAATAGAAAGGCAATCCGGTCTGTTCGGTGTAACATTTATAGTGAGTATGCAATCATTTAAGCCCATAGCCTCTGTAAAATCTTTGCCAATGGGAAGATCTTGCGGAAGTATCATTATGCCTTCCGATATGTCCTCAAGACCAAGCTCTGACTCGGAGCACATCATGCCTTCAGATTCTACACCTCGTATCTTTGCCTTCTCTATTTTTATACCTTTGGGAAGTATTGCCCCTGGAAGTGCAAGCGCTACTTTATCGCCATTTTTCATGTTCTTGGCGCCGCAGACAATAGAGTGAATACCCCTGTCCGTCTTTACCTTGCAAAATGAAAGCTTGTCGGCATTTGGATGTTTTTCTACGGAGAGGATTTGAGCTATCACAACGGCTTTAATTCCTTTATCTAATGTCTCAATACCTTCCACCTCAAGCCCTACCATGGTCAGTCGCTCTGCAAGTTTCTCAGATGAAGGAAGTTTTATATATTCTTTAAGCCAGTTGTAACTTATTTTCATAATAAAAGATGATTACACAGATAATAAATCTGTGTAATAGTTTTTAAAAAATCAGTGCAATCTGTGATTAGAATTGCCTCAAAAATCTTATATCATTCTCAAAAAATAGTTTTATATCGTCTATACCAAACTTAAGCATTGCAATACGTTCAATTCCGAGACCAAATGCAAAACCTGCAAATTTCTCAGCATCATATTCTACAGCCTTGAATACCATAGGATGAATCATGCCTGCGCCGAGTATCTCCAGCCACCCGCCTCCTTTACACACCCTGCACCCTGTGCCATTGCAGATAACACACTGAATATCTACCTCTGCACTTGGTTCTGTAAATGGGAAAAAACTTGGTCTGAAGCGAATGGCAATATCTTCACTGAAGAGGGAATGAAGAAACGAGGTAAGAACGCCTTTAAGGTCGCCAAAAGTAATAGCGTCATCAACCATAAATCCCTCCACCTGGTGAAACATTGGCGTATGAGTTACATCCGAATCTCTTCTATACACCTTTCCCGGCGCAATTATTTTTAACGGAGGCTTTTGTGCCTGCATGACTCTTATCTGTACAGGCGAGGTATGGGTTCT
>JACRML010000005.1 GCA_016214995.1 Deltaproteobacteria bacterium | reverse complement strand
GGATGTATTATAAATCGAGGCGCAGCAGTTGAGGTAATGACAATATCTACCTTCTTAAGATAATGAGTAAACTCTCTGAACATTATAGGCGTGCCATTAAAACCCTTGGCCATCTCTATGGCCCTCTCATATGTCCTGTTAGCTACAAGTATTTCCTGCACGCCGTTTGAAAGAAGGTGTTTGGCCGCAAGCTCCGCCATTTCTCCAGCGCCTATAAGCATGACAATCTTGCCTTCAAGCGTCCCGAATATCTTTTTTGCCAGCTCTACTGCGGCATAGCTTATAGAAACTGCGCTTGAACCTATCTTTGTCTCTGTGCGGATTCTCTTTGCAACTGAAAAGGTTTTGTGAAAGAGCTTGTTCATGATGACGCCGGCAGTGCGATGCTGAAGTGAATAGCCGTAAGCATCCTTTACCTGTCCCAGTATCTGAGGCTCTCCAATAACCATTGAATCAAGGCCTGAAGAAACCTTAAAGATGTGCCTTACTGCATCTTCGGATGTATAGCTATAGAGGTGCTCATCCAGTTCTTCAAGAGCTATATTGTGATAGTCTGATAAAAACTTTTTTATCTGCCACAATCCTTTGTCTATATCCCTTGTAACAGCCAGTATTTCAACCCTGTTGCAGGTGGATATGATAATCCCTTCATTTATGCCGTAAGATGTGCAGAGCCTGTTTAATGGCTCACCTATGGTTTGGGCAGGAAATGAAAGCTTTTCCCGTATCTCTACAGGCGCTGTTTTATGACTGAGGCCAACGATTATTATATTCATAGTTTTAGAGAATTAGAGATTAGTGGATTAGAGATTGGTAAGAACTAATTCGCCAATTCTCCAGTTCTCCAATTTTTTACTTAAAAACCGCATGTGCTCCCCATGCATAAAGTTTTATTATCACAAAAGAACCTATGAGAATTAAAAAGCTGATTATAGAGTAAATGGCAGCTTTTCTGCCGCGCCAGCCCACAGTAAGTCTTCCATGAATCAGTACAGCATATAAAAACCATGTAATAAGCGACCATATCTGCCTTGGCTCCCAGCTCCAATAACTGCCCCATGTATACTCGGCCCATATAGCCCCGGTAAACATAGCCAGCGTCAGAAGCGGAAATCCAAAGGTAAGGCATTTATAGCTAATCTCATCCAGAATATCCAGAGAAGGGAGTAAAAAATATAACCCGCCAACTTTTTTACTCTTCAGATAGCGCTCCTGAATCAGATACATTATACCAAATAAAAAGGTCATGGCAAAGAAGGCATTTCCAAGAAAGGCAAGGCCAACATGTATTGGAAGCCAGTAGCTCACAAGGGATGGTGCAAGCGGGATTATCTCCTTGGGAAGAAGGGAAGCAGTAATAAGGAGCAAAAAGGCGAATGGCGCAACAAATGCGCCCAGAGCAGTTAGCCTGTATCTAAGGTGGATTAAAAGATATATCACTACAAGCATCCATGAAAAAAGGGAGAAAACCTCGTGAAGATTTGCAAAAGGGGCCCTGCCCGCCTCAACCCATCTGCTAATAACGGTAAGGGTGTGAAAGGCAAAACCGATAAGGATGGTCTTATTCGCAACCCCTATAATCTTATCATTGCGTAATATGAGATAGGCAATTGATATGAAGGTGGCGGATAGATAAAGTGTTACTGTTATGTAGAAGAATGTGATGTTCATTTTAAAACAGGTTATAGGTCATAGGTGATAGGAAAAATAGAAATAAAAAATCAAAAATACAAATCAAAATATAAAAATTTTTAAGTTTTAATTTGTCATTTTGTGTTTTGATTTTTTATTTTTGCATTTACCCATAATCTATAGCCCGGAACCTGCTTTCTCCAATGCCTCTTTAATAAACTTATCTATCTCTTTCTTTTTCCCATGCCTTATCCATTCCAGCATGGGTGAGTTTACAATGCTTTCAAATATCTTCTTATTTTTATCAAATTTATTGCTCTTGGTCAACCCTTGACAAATTGTGTGTTTTGTTTCATCAAAACACCTGCTCTGCTTTGTCCCTGACAAAGCATCTGATGATTTGTCAAGGGTCAATATCTTATCTCTTACCTTGCCCATAATCTCAAGGAATGCAGCATATTCCCAGCCGAATTCCTTTTCCAATTGCTGTCTTATCTTCTTGGCCATGGCAGGGCTTCTGCCAGAGGTAGATATTGCTATTAAAAGGTCCCCCCTGTCTACAACCGAAGGCACTATGAAATTGCATAGCTCCGGCACATCCACAACATTTAAGAGTATGCCCCGCTTTTTCGCCTCATGAAATACCGATTCATTTGCCGCCGGGTCATTGGTGGCGCTATAAGCCAGAAAAAAACCTTTTAAATCTCCTTGCTCATAAGATTTATTGCGGTATCCAATTGTTTTTTTACCCGCAAGCCTTTTTAATGCAGAGGTAAGTTTTGGGCTGATGACTAAAACCTTAGCTCCGGCATCAAGAAGTGATAAAACCTTCCTCTCTGCAACATTTCCCCCGCCTATCACAACACAGGGTTTTCTCTTTATATCAAGAAAGATGGGATAATATCTCACGGGAATATCTATACCCGAACCGGCATCTGTTTGCAAGGCTAATTAAACTTTGTCAAAAGTTAGAATTTTTACAGTGGAAAGGATTTCATATTTTGGGTTATTATTGCAAAGGGTTATAAATATATGACAGGTGTTTATAAAAAGCCTTCAAACAGATTAAAATTACTTTTCATATATATCCTGTGTATTATCCTTCCAACTGTTATACTTGTCTATCTGGGTTTCCAGACAGTCAAATCAAGGGCAGTCCTTATGAATGAGATGGTGAAGGAGGGTATAAGAAATTCAACCGCCATGCTTGTAAATGATATAGAGACCCATATCTTAAATATAGAAAATGAGATGGCAATGGACCTCACGATGAGGGATTACTCTTTTAATCCTAAAGCGGCATTGGAGCAAGGACTGCATACTTTAAAACGCAAAAATCTTCCTGTCAGAGATATATACTTATTCAAGCGCGATTATCAACTTCTCCATGCGGCAAGGGATGGCAATGAGCCGGATAAAAAGAAGATACTGATAATAGAGGATGATAAAGACCTTTTGATGGGGCTTAAGGATAATCTATGTTACGAAGGTTACGAGGTAATAACCGGCGGCACAGGCACAGATGGATTGAAAACAGCAGGAACTAAGAAACCTGACCTCATTATACTGGATATTATGCTGCCTGATATGGACGGTTTGGAGGTATGTCGCAGACTCAGAGAGCAAAGGCTGGAGATACCAATCATTATGCTTACTGCCAAGAGTCAAGAGATAGATAAGGTGCTCGGACTTGAGATGGGCGCTGATGATTATATCACTAAACCCTTTGGGATAAAGGAACTACTGGCAAGGATAAGGGCTGTCCTCCGCAGAGGTAAATCTATTAAGTTAGAGGTCTATAGATTTGGAAATGTGGAGATAGACTTTTCCCATTTCAGGGCAACCAAAAATGGCAAGGAATTAGAACTCACCTCTTTAGAATTTGAGATAATAAAACTTCTCATAGAAAATAAAGGGTTAACCGTATCAAGAGATAAGATGCTCGAGAAGGTCTGGGGATATAATCTCTTTCCTACAACCAGAACGGTAGACAACCACATACTTAAACTTAGAAAAAAGGTAGAAGATAACCCACATAATCCCTTTCACATCCTTACAATACATGGATATGGTTATAAGTTTATAGATTGACATCTTTTTACAAATTTTTACATTATCCTGACACATTACTTTCTTATTTAGACTACAATTACTTCCAGATTTTAAAATAGGAGGTGATATTTATTATTAACATGATGCACAAATTACTTTTAACAATTCTCTTCCTGTTTTTAATTTCAGCAGGCTGCTCAAATGCAGAGATGCCAAAAGGAAGTTTGCCTATGAAGTCTGAAAACAAAAAACTTGAGACCGCAACATTTGCAGGCGGGTGTTTCTGGTGCATGGAGCCTCCGTTTGAAAAACTGGACGACGTTGTTGAGGTTACATCAGGATATACAGGCGGCAGTAAGCAAAACCCCACCTATGAAGAGGTCTCATCCGGCGCAACAGGACATTATGAGGCAATACAGATTGCATATGACCCTGACAAGGTAAACTATGAAAAACTTCTGGATGTGTTCTGGCATCAGATAGACCCAACAGACGCTGGCGGCTCATTTGTTGACAGGGGTCAGCAGTATGCATCCGCCATTTTCTATCACAATGATGAGCAAAAACGGACAGCAGAAATGTCAAAGCAAAGACTTGCCAAATCCGGGAAATACGATAAACCAATTGCCACAAAGATATTAAAGTTTGAGGCATTTTATAAAGCAGAGGACTATCATCAGGATTATTATAAAAAGAACCCGATAAGATACAAATATTACAGGAGAGGCTCTGGACGGGACGAGTATATAAAAAAGATATGGGGGATTGAAGAAAGGCATGCGCCTGAAGGTTTAAATCAGGGGACTGCGCCCAATGAAGGTTTTAAAAAGCCATCTGATGAGGAACTGAAGAAAAAATTAACACCGCTTCAATATAAAGTAACTCAGCAAAACGGCACTGAGCCGCCATTCAAAAACGAATACTGGGACAACAAAAAACAAGGCATATATGTTGACATAGTTTCAGGCGAGGCGCTCTTTAGTTCCATTGATAAATTTGATTCAGGCACAGGCTGGCCAAGTTTCACAAAACCCCTTGAGCCGAAAAATATTGTTGAAAAAGAGGACAGGGGTTTATTTATGAAAAGAACAGAAGTCAGGAGCAAAAACGCTGATTCACACCTTGGGCATGTTTTTAATGACGGCCCAAAACCAACAGGCTTACGCTACTGCATGAACTCCGCAGCCTTAAGATTTATTCCAAAAGAGGACTTAGAAAAGGAAGGGTATGGGAGGTATAAGGGGCTGTTTAAATAGTTCTCCAATCCTAATGGTGATCTTAAAAATACTAAAAATAAAAAGGAGGGATTAAAGATGTTTAAGAAGACAATAGCATTGATAGGCATACAACTTTTATTTGTGATTTTTCTAATCAACGGTGTTAATTCTGCCGAGATGAAATCAGGCGAGATGATGGCACCTATGATGATAGACAAGGCAAAGATCTTGGCAGACACGGGTGTTTTTGGAACCTTTGCCATGTTTAAGTTAGATCATGCCTGGAATCAACTGGACAGTATGACCAAGCAAAAGGCAGCCCAAGAAGTTAAGGATGTTTTCACAGCCCACCAGAATAGAGTGGCGGTTGATACTTACCTTACCAGGGGATTATCAGAAAAGACAGATTTCTTCCTGAGAATCCATTCCTATGAACTAATCAATAACCAGAATTTCATCACTGACCTGATGGCCACTACTATGGGGAAGTATCTCACCAACACAGATACCTTTGTAGGGATTACCAAGGCGCTGAACTATGCCACTAAGCCTGAGATGGCTGACCAGCTTCCAATATTAAAGGCTGGTAAACCTGAGAGTCCCAGGCAATACGTTATAGTCATCCCTACAAGGAAAGACTCTAAGTGGTGGAATACCCCAGTTGATGGCAGAACAAGGATGATTAAGGAACACACTGCACCTACATTGGCATTCCTAAATACGGTGCAAAGGAAACTTTACCACTCCACAGGCCTTGACGACCTGGATTTTATTACCTACTTTGAGACTAACCGCCTGGATAACTTCAATAATCTGGTTATTGGTTTGAGAACTGTTGAGGAGGACAATCACAACAAACAGTATGGCTCCCCTACGGTTCTGGGTACCATAAGAAGCCTAGACGAAATCCTGGCAATATTGTCCAAGTAGTTTGATTTTAGATTAACCCAGAGCCTGCCCCTGAAGGTTTTTATCATGGGTTAAGGTGTTTCCAGCATCTTTAACAGGGCCGGGCCTTCCATATACCCGGGAAGCAGCCTGCCGTCAGGGAAGATAATGGTTGGTGTTCCTCCGATACCAAGAGACTTTCCGAGTTTTATATTTTCATCTACTTCTTTGGTCTCACAGTCAGATTTTGGAAGTTTTTTTCCTGCAAAGGCATCATCCAATAGCTTTACAGATTTTTTATTGCAGATGATTGACTTGCTCTTTTCATACGCCTCAGGATGTATATCCAGCGGGAAAAGTTTTATATAAAATGCTACATCCTTTCTTGTTTCCAGAATCTTTTTTATCTCCTCGTGGAGCTTCTTGCAATAAGGACAGTCCACGTCGTCAAAGACTATTATCTTCGTCTTTGCCTTTGGGTCGCCCATTATCACAGCGTCAGCCAGCGGAATCTGAGAAAAATTGACTTTCTTAAGCTCAGGAGGTTTGCCAAGCTGCGCCAGTAGAGTGAATTTCCCCTCCACCAAATATTTCTTGCCAAAGTCCAGATAAATTAAAAATTTCTGCCCTTCTTTTGCCACTTCTATTTCCCATAATCCCTTTACAGGCGACATCCTTACATCAGCAACATCTGCCTTGAACGCATCCGCTTTGATGAGTTTTTTCGCTTCATCTTTTGACAGAGTGTGGCAGGTTGAGCACTCTTGCCCACAGCCCTGGCCTTGAAATGCAAAAGCAGTATCCATAGCCATCGTAGCAATAACAGGAGCTAAAAGCATAAAATTTAGGATTAAAAAAATCTTTTTCATTGAGCCTCTCCTTTTTGCTTATTATTTTTACTGTTTACTGCTGACTGTTGACTGTTAACTGACTTTACTTACTTGATACTGAAAAATAGCCTTTATATAGTTCACGCTCAAAAATGTCCCAGATGCGAGGCGCCGAGGAGCGAGCAGCGGAGCATACTCTTTTAGGTATGTGAGCAGCGCAGTGACGAAGGCAACGAAGCAGATGGGCATTTTTCAGCGTGAACTACTTAAGCCCAAGTACATCTTGCATATCATATAACCCCTTTGGCTGTTTTACAACCCACTGGGCAGCCCTCACCGCACCCCTTGCAAATGTCTCTCTGGACTGGGCGCGGTGTGTTACCTCCATCCTCTCGCCAAGACCGCCGAAAATTATCGTATGGTCCCCTACGATGTCGCCTGCCCTTATGGTTTGAATCGCATCTTTCTTCAGTCTGTGATGGGCCTCAATTATTTCCACATCATAATCTCTTCCCAGAACTCTTGCCATATCAGAAACAATCTTGAGCAGCAAGTTCACTCCCACGCTCATGTTAGGAGCTGCCACTATCTGCATCTGGCCTCCCACCTCCTTCAATCTCTCTCTTTGGTGGTGGGAAAAGCCTGTCGTGCCGATGACCATAGCAACATCACTCTTAAGCGCAATATCAAGGTGGTGCATGGTTGCCTCTGGAAATGTAAAATCAATAACGCAGTCAGCCTTTTTAATTGCTTTTTCAAAGTTATCCGTTAATTTAACACCTAATTTTCCTGAACCCGCAACCTCTCCGGCATCTTTACCGATATCAGCATAGCCGGGCCTCTCAACTGCGCCAACAAGCTCAGTCTCATTGGTTTCTCTGACAACATTTATAATGCTCCTGCCCATCCTGCCTGCTGCGCCTGTGACAACTATTTTGACCATATCGCTCCGCTCCATTGAAAATTGAAGAATGCAAAGTGCAAATTTTAAATTGAATTGAATCTCTCAAATACACATTTTGCAATTTGCAATCTTCAATCTGCATTTTGCAATTATAATATTCTACTCCTTTTTCTCTTTAGTTTTCATATAGAAGACAAGCGCAAATATAACGACACCTATTGCCACAGCAAACATTAAAGTACCCTGTGGATCGCTCCATTCCGCCAGATGTTCAAGAAATGTTACGGCAAGCATCAGGGCAATGACGCTTGAGAGTTTCTTCTTTAGGTCATCCAGATCTTTTATAACAAGCCACTCAGGGAGCTTTAATTCACCGATGAATAATTCATAAAGGGCTATGGCAAATATGTAAAGTATGACTGCAAGTATGAAAGAATCCAAGATGGCCACGGCATGGGCAGTTGTTCCTGTCGCCTCAGTAGAAAATATACCGGTAAACATATGATAGATAGTAATCAGCATCTTTACCGATGCCCAGATGAATATTGAAACTGATGCCGCAAGTGATGATAATACCGCAAGGATGACGGCATATTTTGCATTTTCAAGAATAGTTTTCACAGGCACTTTGCTCCATTAAAAAATGTTTGAGGCAAAACCCCATCCACCAAGATTTTGCAACTTACAACTAGCACCCTATTACCCCGTAATCATTCAGTGTCTTCCACAGTTTTTTCTTGTTCACCTCTCCCATCCTTACGAGCGGCAGTCTGAGCTCCTCCTCTATCTTTCCCATCATGGCAAGGGCAGTCTTGACAGGTATAGGGTTTGTCTCCATGAACATGGCCCTGTGCAAAGGCTGAAGTTTATAATGTAGTTTTCTTGCCTTTTCAAGGTTGCCGTCAAAAAACGCATCGCACATCTGTTTTATATCCTTTGGTGTTATATTTGAGGTAACAGATATTACACCATGGCCGCCGATACCCAAAATTGGCAAAGTTATAAAATCATCTCCTGAAAGGATTATAAAACCCTTTCTGCACAGCTCAATAGTATCGCTCACCTGCTGGAGATTTCCTGTCGCCTCTTTTATACCAATAATATTTTTGACTTCAGACAATCTGGCAACAGTCTCCGGAAGCATATTAACACCGGTTCTGCCGGGAACATTGTAGAGAATAATCGGTATCTTAACTTCTTTCGCCGCTGCCTTATAATGCTGGTAAAGCCCTTCCTGAGTCGGTTTATTATAATAAGGCGTAATCAAAAGCGCTGCGTCCGCCCCTGCCCTTTCTGCATGTTTGGTCAGCATAATGGTTTCAGCAGTGGAGTTTGAACCTGTGCCGGCAATGACAGGAATTCTTCCGTTGACATGCTCAACGGCAAGCTCGACAACCCTTTCATGCTCTTCATATGAAAGCGTTGCCGATTCCCCTGTTGTACCGCAGGGCACAATGCCGTCCGTGCCGTTTTTAATCTGGAACTCAATCAATCCCTTAAATGCCTTTTCATCCAGCCTGCCGTTTTTAAAGGGCGTGACAATCGCTGTCATGGAACCTTTAAACATCATAATTCCTCCGCTTGAGAAGGTATATAAGGTATCTTACTTTAAGGATTATTTCAAATACTTTATAATAAAGCATAACAACAGTCAATTGCAGAGCAAATAAATTTTGAGGCTTGCTTTTTAAAGCAATGGTTTGCTACCCTTAGGCCATCTTGCAGAATATGATTCGGATATAACTTCAGTAGAACCCAAAAATAGACATTGATTTTTGGGGAAACTGCCCCCGATTGATTCTATCGGGGGCAGCCAGACGAGGCAGAGGACATTTTTGCTACGAGCCGTATGACACCTATACGGTGAGGAGCAAAAAATTGGCCGATAACAAAGTCGGGGCACCCAAGCTAAGCTTGGGTCGGGCAAATCGGCTGGCTTCACTTGCTGCGAAGCGATTGCAAGTGGAAGATGTAAAATAGCGAAGTTTTTAATCGCTATTTTACGGTAGAAGGAGAAAGGACATGCACGCAGATATAACCCCATTAGTTGTCGGCTTGTTGATTTTTATATCAAGCTTAATTTCATTAAGATTTGGAATATCAGTGGCAATAATAGAAATCATATTGGGTGTAATAGCTGGAAACTACGGGATTAAGCCGGAAGACTGGATGATATATTTAGCAGGTTTTGGGGGCATTGTCTTAACCTTTTTAGCAGGCGCTGAAATTGACACCGGTCTGATGAAAGAAAAATTTAAACAGAGTTTTCTTGTTGGCCTGTTTTCTTTTTTGACGCCATTTGTCAGCGCATCGCTCTATGCCTACTATATTGCAGGCTGGAATTTTCAAGCATCTTTAATTGCAGGAACCGCATTATCAGAAACATCAATTGCCGTTGTTTATTCAGTCCTCATGGAAACCAACCTGTCAAAAACGAAAGTTGGCAAGATGCTTATGGCATCTACCTTTGTAACCAATACAGGAACTGCCCTTGTATTGAGCATATTATTTGCCAAACCGACCCTATACACTGTGATTTTTGTTGCAGTTTCAATAATGGTAATACTCCTCGCAACCAAGTTTTCCCATTATGTCTTTGATAATCCCAAATTAAAGAATAAGGTTATTGAACCCGAAATAAAATACATATTCCTCCTCTTGTTTGTATTTATGTATTTTGCAAATTTAGGGGAAGGACATGCAATACTACCGGCATTTGTATTGGGGCTTTTGATGTCAAAACACTTTGCCGAAACATCTGATACAAAAGTAGTAAAAAACAGGCTTCGCACCGTCGCCTTTGCAATCATAACCCCCGTATTTTTTATTGTTACTGGGCTTAAGGTTTCTTTGCCGCTGATTATATCTGCGATAGGACTTTTTGCCGCCTTATTTGCCGTTAAACAGTTGGCAAAGTTCCTTGGTGTTTATTTTCTCGCCAAAAAATATATTCCAAATGGAGGCGTGTATACCACCCTGTTAATGAGCACAGGCTTAACCTTTGGGTTGATAGCCAGCGTATTTGGCCTGCATTCAGGGCTCATAAATCAGGTCCAGTATTCCGTTTTGACCGGTGTTCTTATAGCAAGCTCAGTAATGCCAACATTAGTAGCACAGAAATGGTTTATGCCTGTTCACACAGAGGATTTGATGGATACTAACAATGACAAAGCATAAAATATCAATATAAACCGCGCCATCCTATAAGCTCTCAATGCATAGTTAGTTTTAGCATTACTCCCCCACTGTCTTTAACAAACCAAAGAATCGCTGTTTATTGTATAAATTCCCCCCAAAATCAATGTTTGCTTTGGGGAACTAAAAAAATGCTTGACAAATATATTTTTTTGATTATAATTCTTACTAGATTAGAATTATTCTAATTTAAATATATGAAAGAACTGATTGAAAAATACAAAGAAAGAGGATTTAAGCTTACCCCACAGAGGCTTGCCATTCTGAAGTTTTTAGACGGCAATACGAGCCATCCCACAGCAGATGATATATACCGGCAAATAAAAAAGGATTATCCCACGGTATCCTTTGCAACCGTATATAATACGCTGCAGATGCTTCAGAAGAAAGGAGAGGTTGCAGAGATTACCATTGACCATCAAAAGAAACATTATGATCCAAATCCCAAACCGCACCATCATATAATTTGTATAAGCTGCAATAAGATAGGCGACGTATTTGAAGACTACTCCGAAGCCTTGCGGCTTCCTTATCATATAGAAGAAGAGTTCAAACCTGTTGGAAGTCATATAAATTTTTATGGCATCTGCAGGGGATGTCAAAAAAAACACAAAAGGAGGAACTAGCTATGGAAAAGAATGTAAAAGTTGGACAGATTGTCCAGAATGTATTAAAGAACATATCTTTTATCTTAACAGTCAGTTTATTGTTAGGTTTTGCTGTCACAATAATGGCAGGTGAAAAAGCGAAGGGAGTAAAATCTCTGTCTCAGGAAGAGCAAATCAAACTTGCCCAAAGTGCAGCGCCGCCCCATATCTCAAAGGACGCAACAATTATGGTGATGGGAGCAGACGGAAAAATGATAGAGGCAAGGAAGGGCACAAATGGTTTCACCTGTATCCCGGATATGGAGGCCCAGGAAGAGCCGGACCCGATCTGCCTTGATCCAGCGGGATGGCAGTGGCTAAACGATGCCATGGCCGGCAAGAAGCCTACCAACACAGTCCCTGGCATTGCCTATATGGGAAAGGGGGGATTCTACTGGGAGAAGGATGGGAAGGTTACTCCAACGACAAAGAAGGAACCCGGTGCAAAGAGGGTGAAGGATGTGCCCCACTGGATGATCTTGGGGCCTTTTGATTCCAAGGCAAGCAGCCTGCCATCCATGCCGAATAAAGAGTTCAAAACCTGGGTCATGTATGACGGCACGCCTTACTCCCACCTGATGATATATCAGGATCCGAAGGGATTAAAGTAGCAACGCAGGTTTGAAAGTGCAAACCTTTAGCAGGCTGCTGAAAAGCAGTCTGCTAAGCCCTTAGTAGCAGTTGAATTATGAAATTACTAAAAAAACAAACAAAGGAGGGAAAAAACATGAAAAAAACAATGCTCGCAGTAACATTTCTATTCCTGTTCTTCATGGCGTCAACATTTAATGCAGGTATGCTCTATGCGCAGAGCGCTGCAGAAGAACATGCCGGCGAAGGGGTAGCTCATGCAAAAGAAGGGATAGCGCATGTAAAAGAGGCTATAAAGCATCTGGAGGAGTCTGTTAAAGCGGGTGGAAATCCACACGCAAAAGAGGCAATAGAGCATGCAAAAGCTGCAATTAAGCATGCGGAGGAGGCAATAACCCATGCAGAAGCGGCTTCCGGGAAAGCAGGGACCAAGAAAAATTATTAATTCATACAAGCAGGATTATCCTGCTTAAATAAAAAGGAGGAACTGACTATGTGTATAGCATCAGTAGGAAAGATGGTAGAGAATTTCGAGATGGAGGTTTATGACCCTGTAAAGGGAGACTTTGGCAAGATAAGCCTGGAGGAGGTGAAGGCAAAAAAACAGTGGACCGTTTTGTTTTTCTACCCGGCGGATTTTACCTTTATATGCCCCACAGAGCTTAATGATCTTGCTGAAAACCATAAAGATTTGAAGGCAGCGGGCTGTGAAGTAATCTCCGTAAGCACTGACACCAAATTCTCTCATCTGGCATGGCAGCAATCAGAAAAACTTCTGAAAAATGTAAAGTACCTTATGGGAGCAGACCCTACAGCAAAGGTATCCAGGCAGTTTGGTGTATATGATGAAGCAACAGGTCTTGCGCTGAGAGGGACTTTCTTAATAAACCCTGAAGGCAAGCTTGTCTGCTCGGAGGTGAATTTCTACAATGTCGGCAGGAATGCGTCTGAGCTTTTAAGAAAAGTTCAAGCCAGTGTATATGTTTCCAAGCATACTGATGAGGTATGCCCTGCGAATTGGACAGAAGGCAAAAAGACTCTTAAGCCATCTGCGAAGATGGTTGGAAAAGTTTCTGAGGCGATGGCTGCTTAATTGAAAATAAGGAGGAATTTAAAATGAACTGCGCAAATGTAATGGAAAAAAAGGAATTTAAAAATGAAGCTGTAAACAAGGTGACTCATATCAAGAGTGAGCAGATTGCTGCTGATACTTATTATTTCAAACCAGGCCAGGTGCTTGACTATCACAGACATCCGGAGGGAGACCAGATATTCTTTGTCCATGAGGGAGAAGGCGTTTTCTGGCTGGATAACGGCAAGGAAGAAAGTGTAGCTTTGAAGCCCGGTGTTGCAGTACTCGCCCCAAAGGGTGTTTGGCACAAAATAGTTGCAAATAAAGAACTGGTGGTTTCACAGGCCACAAAACAGCCTGCTGGTATAGAGGCAAGACCTAAATAAAAAAACCGTAAATTGTGCCCGTTTATTGTGACCGTAAAAACCAATACGGTCACGAATTACGGACACGCGAAACGGTATTATGGGGAGGTAAAAATGGCAGTATGGAAATGTGAGAAGTGCGGCTATACAAAGGAATCCAGATGCAAGCCGGGAAAATGCCCAAAGTGCGGAGCAAACGGCGTTTTTAAAAAAGCAGAGTGATAATAAATGAATTTGTACAGATCAAACCATTAAAGAACGATATATCAAAAGTTTTGAAAAACCAGAAAAGAAGCATTGATTTTTGTGAAAAAATGTGCTGATGCAAAATATAGCAGGTAAATCTTAGGCTTATAAAATAGTAAAGCTCTTAATCTCTTATGGGGAAAAGGCTCATTTTGCACACCTACTAATAACAAAGTCGTAAAATAATACAGCTCTATATAAAACCTCTTTTTGCCCCCACCGCACAACTTAATATCCTCTCAATATATACTTTGACACAATCCACTTTGTAAGCTATACTTTTCCTCAAAGGAGAGGGTATGATATCTGGCATTGCTATTTCTGATCTGGCATTTTTGTTAGTTGCCATAGCATTTTTTCTGTTGATGATATATCTTATTCCAACAGTTATTCAACTTAGAAATACTGCTAAGGCAATTGAAGAATTCTTGCAAAAAGGGAAAGAGACAATGGAAGGCATAAATTCGTTGGTAAAGAAGCTTGACGGCCCTGCCGACGATGTTGGCGGGATGTTAAAGAAGATTGCAGAGGTGGCGCTTAAGGTTGTACATATGGTCGATATGGTAGTAAGCCAATTAAAGGGAGCTATAATAGTGCTCACAAGTATTATAGCCGGCATCGAATTTGGCTTAAAACATTTCCGAAAGAAGGAGGGTGATAAAGATGTCAGAGAATAACAACACCTTGAATACAATGTTTGCGTTTCTCATTGGAGGGCTTATCGGGGCCGGGCTTGCCTTGCTCTATGCCCCTTCATCCGGAGAAGAGACAAGAAAGCGGCTAAGGGAGCATATGACCCAAAAGGAAGATGAACTAAAGCAGCATTATGAATCAACAATAGATACCGTGGAAGAAGGTATGGGGAAGGTTAAAGAGATTATTGAAGATAGGAAAAATGAGGCTGTGGCAGCTTACCAAGCAGGTAAAGAGGCCTATCAAAAGGAAAAGACGAAACACTCAAAGGAAACTGCTTAGTTTACGCTAAGTTTTTAACACTGCTTATTGCCTTTTAGGTCTAAGCCTGAAAACAACAAGAGAAGGAGATAGCTATTTACTCCTCTCCCTAATATCCTTCATTTTTTCCATTACGGTTTCTGCTTTGACTTTATAGTCTATTGCGGTCTTATTGAAAGGGTCTAATTCCAGCACTAAGTCCCACTCCCTTATTGCCAATTCTAAATCTTCTTTCTGAAAATAGTATATGCCCTTTTTTAAGTGTATGTCAACAAGTTCGCCCCGTTCTTTTTCGGCTATGGCCAGAAGGTTTTCTGTATCTTTGTAAGAAGGAACCAGTTTTAGTACAATTTCAAATACATCTATGGCTTTGGCATACTGTTTCGATTCAAGCATGGCCACACCTTTTATATAATGTTCTTCTGCAAGGATATCAGGACTTAAAGTCTTTTTAACCTTGATAGGCTCCTTGGGTTGCTGTTGTTCCTTTTCCTGTTGGAGAGAAGACCTTCCTTCTTCCACGGCTTTAAGCCTTTTCTGGATTAACTGATTAGCAGGGTCAAAATTAAGGGCAATTCTGTATTCCTGCGCTGCTACAGAATAAAGGCTTACCCTTTCATATTCTTCACCAAGATCCTTGTGTCTTTCTGCAAGTTTCAAGGCTAGCCTGTCTATCTTTAAAAGCAATTCCTGAGCCATCTTATAGTCTGATTCTCCTTTTTTGATCTCAAATATCTTTTCTTTTGCCTCTATCGTCTTTCCCTCATTATACAGTATGAGTGATTTTTGATAAGGGGATGCCGTGAAATAACGAGGTGTAAACTGTGTGCAGCCACCCGCAATGATAATCGTTGTTATTAAAAAAGGTTTAAAACGCAATATCTTCTCTCCTCATCTTATCCCTTATAGTATTGACGGCAGCGTCAATAACAGGCTTCCATACATCCTTTATACCTGTAACATTATAGATAGTAAAAGGTGTTTCAATACCCTTTACATTAACATCCGGCATTCTTATACAAGAGACCTCTTTCTCCACCCTCGCACAAACTTTTTCGCTGACAAGTATCTCACCGTTTTTTGCAATACCGGTAAGCCTTGATGCCACATTTACGGTATCACCTATTGCTGTGTACTCCATTCTGACCTTAGATCCCATGCTTCCTACAATTACATGTCCTGAATCAAGTCCAATCCCCATGGGAAGTTGCACAAGACCTTTCTTTTCTCTCAAACGGTTTATTTCTGCCATAACCCTGTTTATTACAATGGCAGATTTTAGGCCATCCTGTAAATGGTCTTCGTTGGGAATTGGGGAGCCAAACACACCCATTACCTCGTCTCCAATAAACTTGTCGACCGTTCCATGAAAACCAAATATGATTTCGGTCAGGATGGTAAAGTATCTATTCAAAAGTTCAACTATTTCTTCAGGCTGCAATTGTCTGGTTAAGGCAGTAAATCCCCTTATATCTGCAAACAGGACAGTTATCTCTCTTCTTTCACCGGCAAGCTGAATCTTTTCAGGATTTTTCAGTATCTCATTTGCCACATGCGGGCTGACATATCTGTTAAAAGCACCTTTCAATATTTCTTTTTTCTCCAATTCGGATGCCATACGGTTAAATGAATCAGTAAGATCACCTATTTCATCCCTTTTACCATGGGGAATGCGGTACCAGAGATTGCCAAGGATTATTTCGTTTGTACCCTTTACAAGCATGAATATGGGCTTCAGCAGTCTTGATGCCAGAGGGATTGAAAGTATAATTACAACTACAATAACAGAAATGGTTATAAAGACTATTCTTTTCTGTGTCTCTTTGACCTTTTCCCATATAAAGTCTTTTGAAAATGATACGACCACATAGCCTACCTTTGTTTCCTTGAAAAAGATGGGGGTGGCAAAGGTAAATATAGATTCATTTTCTTGTATAAGCCACGGTGATGGGCCCTGGGCATTTAAGATGCTGTCTTCGTGGCCATAGTATTTAATGCCAATCTCCGCCAATTCCTTATGTGCTTCAATGAAGAGCCTTTCATTAAGTATATAAGCATTAACTATACCAGGATATTTAAGGATATTTTGCACAAGGAGATTCGTGGTAAGATGGTCATTCTGTAAAAGAGGCATCTTGCTGTCGCCGGCAAATTCATCTGTTATTGTGCCTGCCATAGTGCGCATCTGTGTTTCCAGTGAAGACCTCTGGTGCGCTGTCATCACAATGCCTATGGATATAATTACAAGAGACATAAGGAGGGAAAGGGTGAAGGCAAATTTTATCCTTATTGGGATTCTTAAAGTGAGAGGCATGTTGATTTTACCTTTCTTTGCTTATTGAACCTAAAAATATAATTACTTTTTGTAATATGCTATCGGCCAAACATACCGTGTATGGGAAAGGAGATAAGCCGTAAAATAGCGATTAAAAACCTCGCTATTTTACATCTTCCACTTGCAATTGCTTCGCAGCAAGTGGAGCCAGCCGATTTGACTGCCATACTTCGTTATCGGCCAATTTTTGTTCCTCACCGCATCGGTGAACATGCGATTCGTCGTAAATAACACACCCCTTTAGTCCCCTCTCGATAGGGGATTTAGGGGTGTGTTGTCTGGCAATCAACTTGCAGGTTTCCCCAAAAAACAATGTCTATTTTTGGATATAGGGCAGCTGGTATTCATCCGGCTATCATCCATGCTTGAATATAGACTTTGATTTAGCAGATTATTTAAAAACTCAACAATCGCTGATTACACAGATATTTCATGGGGTCTTAATCTGTATAATCATTTTTTCTAATCTGTGTAATCGAGGCTGTTGATGACTTTTTTCAACAGCCTGCTATGGCTCACCACACGCTCGCTCAAATCCAACCATAAACCTGCTAATCCTGCTGTCCATATTGAGACCAGAAGCGCACACATTTGTGACGGACTACACTGCCAAAATATACCTTATAGATAACGATTATTTATTTTTACCAGCGAGAAGCTCAAGACCTGCTCTGGCATCTGATGCCAGTTCATGTTCAGGATATTCATTGAGAAAGTTTTCAAATGTTATCTTTGCTTCTCCTGCCTTTCCTGCCTCAGTATATGCATAGGCAAGGGATAAAACCGCAATGGGCTTTAAAGGGCTGTCCGGATATTGCTGTCCAAATGACCTGAGCATATCTATGGCTCCATTAAAGTCTTTTTTGTTTATAAGAGCTTCAACCTTTGCCATAGCAGCGCTGTCTTTGCTTTTTTCCTTGCCCTTCCAGTAAGGTGTCAGATCCTTGCCCTTTTCCTGTTCAGCGCCGCGAAGTCCTGCTACAGAGGTTGGGATATTTGACGGCCCCTTTTTGCCTACCTTTGATATCCTTGCCCAGAATGAGGCCATCCAGTTTTGGATGCCAGTTTTCCCTTCGGCGCCGGCTTTAACAGCCTCTTTCTTCTTTTCTTTACTTGTTTCCTGAGCGTTTAGCCCGGGAAAACCTGCTAAAGATAACAACACTGCTGTGACTAACACAATGATGAGCTTCATGATTGACCTCCTATTAAAAAACACAGTTGCAAGTTTCAAGTTGCAGGTTGCAAGTCTTAACTTGAATCTTGCAACTTGCATCATGCAACTATCTTATTGAAACAGCAGAGAATCCAAAAACCCTTTCTCATATTTTATCGCCGGGTTTATATCAATTGCCTCTTTGAATTTGATCTGCGCCTCTTTGAGCATCCCCTTTTTATAATATGTTATTGCAAGATTTATCTTTATCTCTGCGTCTTCAGACATTATGGCCTCTGCCTTTTTATAGCTTTCCAGGGCATCATCAATCTTTCCTATCAAAAGATGTATGTTGCCGAGGTTTGTATAGGCATAGGCATCGCCTGGATTGGCTGCAATTATATTGTTAAATTCCTTCATGGCCTCGGCATAGAATTCGTTTTCAGCGTATATCAAGCCAAGCTGCATTCTGATGTTTAAATCATCCGGATTTTTCTCCAATGCCTCCTGATACGGCTTTATAAGCCCCAGTATCTTTTTAGCCTTCTGCATAGTAACCTCTCTTGCCATGATACTATCTATCTTATTCTTTGTAGGGAGTGTTGGGCTCCATGTGGCAGGCGGCAGGGTAGCAGGCTGATACATACTCCATGCATCGTGTACCTTTGTTATCTCCACCTTTTTTTCCTTTGCCCATCGGTAATATATTTCGCCCCCCTTATACCACGCCTCAGTAAATGAAGAGCCCACCGCTGTTGCCTCCAGAGGTATCCATATCTGATTATCAATGTTTATATACTGCTCCGGATTAAGGGAAATGGTGTCACCTTTTTTAGGGTCAATATCCAGTTTGAACATAAGATGAAGATGTCCGGGGGTTCCGATAAATGCCGTCTCTATTCCAAGATTTTCCAGAAGGCTGGAGATAAGTATTGACAAATCATCGCAGTCTCCTGTCTTTATTTTTAAAGTCTCCCTTGGATATTGCAAGGAATCCACCGCGCCAACATCTTTGGATACCTTTTCATATGGATTATTCGGGTCAGGGGAATATACTATGCCGTATGCGCCAATGGCGTCAAATACAAGCATGGCTAAAGTTATCTGCTTGTTGATAAGGACTCCGCTATCAGGATACATTTGCACAATCCCCCGTGCGAAATCCTTTACAGGCTCGTCTTTTGGCGTAACAAATGCGGCGGTCATAGAAGGGGTATTCCATGTTATTGCATTCCTGTTGTATATGGTAAACGGGATAGTTAATGTTGTCTTCTCTTCTTTCTGCTCTATATAGTAGTTTACCTCAATGGCTGCTTGGGCAGGCGTATCTTCCACAATCTCCAAAATCTTATTATTAAAAGAGGCATAAAGAGGAATTGCTTCTGTGGCCCCATGCTTTATATCTTTCACCTCTCTATCTGTTGAGAAGTCCATATAATTAAGAACCTTGAGGCTCACCTTTACCTTTGGAAAGGCCTCCTGCCCATTATTCGTTATCTTTATCTCACCTATTGGAGTAGTGTTGTAGAATTTATAAAGGGATGAAAAAACCTTGTTGATTGCAACATTCTGAATGTCTATAAGAGGACCTGCCGCCTTTCCCTGCTCTGTTCTTTTCTTTGCCTCGTATGCCGCATTTAGGTCCTGCTTAAATATGTCCCGCTGGTCAAGGCGAGATGCGGTAGAAAGGGCGTCTATCGCTTCGCCAAACATCTTCTTTTTTAGAAATGCCTTGCCAATTAAATTATAGACTACTGCTTCTTTAGGGGCTATGGCAGTAATAGCCTGGAACTCTGCTATTGCCTTATCCGGCAGATTATTATCCATATATATTTTCCCGAGCTCAATGCGGGCATTAATGCTATCCTTACTTAATTCAATTGCAGTTTTCACGGCATTCATGGCTTCACCGCTCTTGCCTATGGCGTTCAGACTTTTTCCCATAAACAGATAGGCATCTATATTCTTTGGGTCTATCTTGATGACCTTTTCCGCTTCCCCTATTGCACCTTCATAATTCTTTTGGGTAAAGAGGAGAAAACCCAGCGGATATATAACCGTCATAGGCCCTTCCAGCCCGCCTTTGGCAACCGTTGTAATGCCGTATACGGAATCCTGGCTATCTTTTCTGTATTCTATATTAAACCAAGGAACAGGTGTTTCGCTGACAACTCTGAAACCCTGAGCAGGGTCATATGCTGCATGGATTTTATATCCTTTGATAAATGATTCCTGAGCCTTTGTCCAAGTAAGCTGCACGCCGTTGCCCTCCACAGCCGTCATATTGACAGCTTCAGGCGCTTTGCCAGGAACATCCTTAAGGGATAATATGTGCAGCCGTTTATTTCCCGTATCAGCTATTGCAATGAATATGTTATTGGGTTGAGAGATTAGCGATATGGCAGATGCCTTCTCCATTTCTGCTCTGCCTTTGCCGGCTGCTCCAAATTTTCTTAAATATCTGCCCATAGAATCAAAAACCTGGATTCTATTTTTTTTGTATGACTCCATCACAAAAACCCTGTCTTCCTCATCCACAAATACGCTCCGCGGTCCCATAAACTCACTGCGCCCTTCTCCTTTTTTACCAATGACCCTTAAAAACCTTCCGTCTATAGAAAAAAGCTGCACCCTATTATTCCCAAAATCTGTTACATATATCTCGCCTCTGCTGTTTATGGCTATATCCGTGGGTTGATTAAACATTCCGTCTTCGCTGCCGCCCTTCCCAAACTGACCGAGGTATACGCCATCCTTGCTAAAATACTGAACCCTGTTATTTCCTGTATCGCTAACCCATATCCTTGCTTTTGCATAGGCTATCCCTTCAGGGGCATACAATTTGCCATCGCCGCTCCCGGAACCGCCAAACTCAAATAGATACGTGCCGCTGCTATCAAAGACCTGAATACGGTTATTGCCTGTATCAGAGACATAGATATTGTCCTTCTCATCCAGGATTAGGCTGGAAGGCTCTCTCATCATGCCTTGTTTTTTATCCTTACTGCCAAAACTTCCGGTAATATTGCCATCTGTGTCCATGATGGTAATCTTGGCTGCTTCTTTGTCCAGGACAAAAAGGTTTCCTTTACTACCCACTGCAACATCAGTCGCTGCTACAGCAACAGTTCTATAGAAAGAGACCCTGGGTTCAAGAGGGGCCTGGGTAAATGGTTGGAATTTCTGAGTGCCTTCTTCTTTGAGGAGACCGAAGGCCTGCACCCTATGATTATCTCTGTCTACGATATAGCAAAGATCACCGGATAGTATTGCCATTTGTGGTTCTTTAAACTGTGCCCTCCCACTGCCTTTGCTCCCGAATAAACCAATAAAAACACCTTTGCTGTTCAGGATGTGAGCCCTGCTATTTCCGCTGTCTACTACCACTATCCGTCCGTACCGGTCGACTGCAATACCTGTTGGTCTTGAAAAGTTATCTTTCCCCGAGCCGTATGCGCCAATAGAGGCCAGGTGATTTCCTTGTGCATCAAAGATCTGTATCCTGTTGTTGTCTGTATCAGTTACCCATATCTTTCCATCAACAGATACTGCTACGTCGGTTGGTGCAGAAAGCTGGCCAGGACGGCTGCCCTTACTGCCGATATTGTTTAGAAAAAGACCATCTGTTGTAAATACAGATATGCGGCTATTTCCCGAATCTGCCACATAAACCCTTTCCTGATTATCCAGTGCAATACCCATGGGATAACTTAGTTCGCCGTCCTGGCTTCCGTCTCTGCCAAAACTGTATAAGAAGCCGCCGTCTTTATCAAATACCTGCACCCTGCTGTTTTTATAGTCTGTTATAAACAACCGACCGTCCATTCCTACGGCTATGTCAAACGGTATGCGGAACTGCCCGTCTCCTTTGCCTTTGGCGCCGAATGTGCCTAGAAACTGCCCTCCCTGACTAAATATCTGCACCCTGTTGTTTCCAGAATCTGCAACATAAAGCCTGTTGTCCGGTGATATGGCAATCCCTGTCGGCTCATAAAGCTGGCCATTTCCGCTTCCTTTTTCAGAACCTATCTGGAGGCTGAAAGAGACATTTACTGAATATGCATTTTCATGCAGGCAGAGGGAGATGAACAGAAGAACAGGTAAAAAGATGTTAATAGCTTTGTTTTTCATACATAATTCCTATGAAAGAATATTGATTACACAGATTTTTGAAAAGCGATTACACTGATTAAAACATTCCCTTTACCCGAATCCGTGTAATCCATTTTGTAATCTATTCTATGTAGTCATATCATCTTCTAGGCTCAACTTTAACGGGATTGTAAACCCTTTTTCTTTTAAAGTCAACCAAAGCAACAGTTAGTAATGACAACCCCAAAATAGACATTGATCTTTGGGGAAATGATAGTTAATAATTGACTTTTATAATGTATTGCGTTAATTGTATAAAGCACAGTGAAAAATGGTTAATATAAATGAACGTTGTATTTACGGAGAGGTGGCCGAGTCGGCTGAAGGCAGCTGCCTGCTAAGCAGTTGTAGGGATAAGACTCTACCGGGGGTTCGAATCCCCCCCTCTCCGCCAAATCAAATTGTATAAAAGCTCAAAGGGTATCCATTAGTAGTTATAGTAGTTATATAGTAATTATTTGGTTTATAATAAACATATTGCTAATTCTCAATAATGGCCGCCGCAAAAAATGTGCAGTAGAAGTGAACTGGAAGCCTGCTGTTGACTTATTTATAAAAATGTGTAAAAGTGAACATGTTTAAGTTACTTGCAAGTTAAAGATTAGCACTAAGCAATTCAGTATGGTAAATTTTAGAAGGATTAATTAAAAGGAGGGGTGTCGTGATTAAGAAAATGTTTATGATTACAGTTTTATTGGCATTGGCTGCAATTATTTCTCTTCCTGGATACAGCTATGCCGGCGGTGCAAGCGCTATCGCAATAGATAACCGTGTCGTGGTGTTAGAAACGGTTAGACAAAACTATCTGGCAAGCTTGCGCATGGAAGCTCTTAAAACAAAAAATGCCATACCAGCCAAGGTTGACGCAAGCAATTCTATCCTGGCATGGCTGAAAAAAGTTAAGGCAGATGAAGTAAACATGGTAACTAACCGCCATACAGGGAAAAAGCAAAATGAGGTTAATATGAATGGGAAAGCATATTTTATTTCTGGTGAATCATATGCATGGACCCTGCAGCAAAATCCCTCTATACGTTTTGCAAAGGACCCTCTCACAGATAAAATTATAGATAAAGCAGATGCGGCTATTTTTGCAGATGCCTCTGGCAGGGTACTGTATTTTGAATCTGAGGAGGCTTTTATGGCTCTTGCCGAGAAAGGCACAACATTCGGTTATACATCGCCCAAATAACTGCTTGATATAAATAGTTACAAAATAAATTGTTATCTTATATTGCCAATTTACAAAGCCCCACACACTTGAGTGTTTGGGGCTTTATTTTTAATTCAGCGAGAACTCCCGCTTGTTAAGACGAGGGTATCTATTCGCTATTTTACGGGGCCTATAAAAACCTTGACAATCAGATAAAAAGTGCTATAACAACATTTATTCATTTCTAATCTTAGAATGAAAGGAGGTGTGGTAAAATCCTTTATCTCAGAGATTGGAAACAGGAATGAAGTAACAATCAAAGTATAATAAAGGTTTTAATCAAATCAACAAAAATTAAGGAGGTGCATGATGAAGAAAACAAATATGTTAGTGACTTTTGCAGCATTTTTAACCTTTAGCGCTTGGCTGTGGATTGCCCCGGAGGCCAATGCGGTTCCTGCATTTGCCCGTCAGACAGGCGTGGCGTGTTCAACCTGCCATTTCCAGCATTATCCCGCGCTCAATGCATTTGGAAGGGCATTTAAGGCAGGCGGCTATACGCAGGTCGGAGGGCAGAGTTTGATTGAAGGCGACGACCTCTCTATTCCTGCCACGCTTAATGCATCGCTTGTAACAAAGGTCAGATACCAGATGACCAATGGCAAAGACGATACATCAACACCCACAGTTAATGAAAGCAAGGTTGGCAAAAACAAGGGCGAACTGCAATTCCCTGATGAGGCGGCATTGCTTATAGGCGGCCGCGCAGGCGAACATGTGGGATTCTTATTGGAAGCAGGTCTTAATGTTAGCGCGGATGCTGCAGCTACCATGTTTACATCGTATAAAATGCCCATTGTATTTGATATAGGCGGCCCAAAGCTGAGTATTATTCCCTTTACCACTGACGGCCTTGGCGCATCATATGGTTTTGAACTCCTTAATACAGGCGCTGTGAGGCATCAGCGCGCCCTTGAGCACAGGTCAGAAACCTCTGCACAGCAGTATATCGGAACATCTGGAGCGGCCGAGGGGTTTGCCTTTGTGGCCTACAATGAGACTGGCTTTATCAATTTAACCTTGTGGGGGCCTGCTCATGGAACTGTGGCTACTGGTTTTGACCTCTCTCAATATGTCCGTGTTGCAGCAACACCAAATGTCGGCGGCTGGGACCTTGGCATTGGCGGCCAGTATTGGGGCGGTGAAACAAAGGTAGGAGATACAGATAACACCCCTTCAGCAATTTATGCTACTCAGGCATGGGCAGTGGATGCTCAGGCGCAGGGCAATGTAGGCATGCCATTGGGTGTTTATTTGAGCTATGGCACTGCTGCTGCCTCAAAAGATGCTAAAAATGGCCTGGCTGACGGCACTACCAAAACCAGTTTATTTAATGCAAATAAAAACGACAAAACAGCATGGTCTATATTAGCTGAACTCGGTGTGCTTCCGGGCAAGGCAACCCTGGCGGCTGGTTATCGCTCAGGCGATAATGGGGCGGCGGCTAACAATAAGGAAGATGCTATTACGGGTGGCGCTACATATCTTTTGGCGCAGAATGTGCAACTGCAGTTAAACTACACCAGCTATAGCGGTAGCGCACGTGATAAGGCAGTAAATTCAGATGAAGATAACACCCTCACTACGCTTATGCTCTTTGCAGCATTCTAAACAAGATTTCTTGGCAACAATCAGGGGGAGGGCTTTAAAAACCCTCCCCATTTTATTTTGGACACGAGATTAAAATACAAAATAGTTAAAAATCAAGGTACGGGATATGGGCAATAGGATTAGAAATTCTAATATTCAAATTATAAATTTTAAATTTAAAATTTTAAGTTTAGAATTTGGAATTTCTTTGCCTCTCCCCTCTCTCCTCTTGCCTCTCGCCTGCCTTTTTATTGCCGGGTGTACTGCGCCTCTGACCATAAGCTATGATGCGAAATACGGTGCGCCGGCTATTTCCCTCAAAGAACCTCTCACTGTTTCTATTGTTCCTTATAAAGATGAAAGAAAGACAGACAATCGTAAAAAAATTGGCGATATAGCCTCTTCGGTCTTTGGGATAGACTCCGCTGAACTAATCCTTGAAAAAGAACCGGCGGATATTGTAACGGATGCATTCAAGGAGCAGCTAATCCTCGCCGGCTTTAAAGTTAATGTTGCAGAAAGCGATGCACAGACTCAAAATGCAGACCTTCTTATGCAAGGCTCTGTAAAGGCATTTAAATTGGATATTAGAGGAAAAGACATAATTGAGATAGAACTAGAGACAAAGGCAACAGATGTCAAAACAGGCAGCATCTTGTGGTCAGGCAGTATTACTGAAAAAAATGAAAGATTTGCAGGCACTATGGGAAATACACGAGAAACTATAAGCAAATATGTTTCATCTTCTCTTGCCAAGGTTGTAAAAGAAAGTCTGACCAAGGTAGCTTCAGCCATAGAAAAAACAAAACCGCATTCGGTAGAACCTGTTAAAGAAGAGATTATTTTGGGTAACGAAGGCAGGCTTGCCCTTTCTAGCATACCTCCCCAAGCTCAAATTTATATAGAAGATGTTTATTATGGCCTTACTCCTATCACCATTGACCTTGCACCAGGCATTTATACTGTAAACTTTAAACTGGCTGGATTTAAAAATGCCGCGCAGAAAATAGCTGTAAGGAAAGGCCGCTTAACAGAGTTTGCAATAATGCTGGAGAAGGAATAAAAATCTCAACCAGACAGGAATCTGGTGTTTTATCGGCTTAATAAAGATTATCTCTAATAACCTGTGCAGGGTAGTTGATTATGCGTCAGCCCTGAACCAAGTTAAGCCTGATGATGGGAGTAAGTAACCTGTTGAGGGTGGGTGGTCTTTAATCCTGCGATTAGCATTCAGGGATACATATTTATTTATTGTTTATCAAGCATGCGCCTAATGGTGCCTATAAACTCATCTTTTGTGAATGGTTTTTTCAAAATTTTCTTGTTGTTTTGTATAAAGACGGTAAAGGCATCCACCTCGCCGTATAGATCGCCGGTAACAAAAAGAAACTTGTCCTTCATGTCAGGATACAAAGAGGAGACCTCTTTGTATAAATCTATCCCATCAAGCATCGGCATGTTTATGTCTACTATGACGAGGTCATAGGGGGTAGCCTCCATTTTGCCCAATGCGTCTATCCCGTCATAGGCGGTATCTACGTTGTAGCCATACTCAATAAGCAATTCAGAGTATGCTTCTCTTACCATGTTATCGTCATCTACGAGTAAAAGCCTATGTGAGGTTAATGCAGACATATGCGCCACCAAAAATTATCGAACATATTGAAAACATTATCGTTCATCTCAAATACTGAGTCAATAGTTTTGTGCGGTCTACTCGCTTGAATGCACCTTGCCGTTTATTCGATGCATTATTTCATAATACGCTACACCCTAACTCCTATATTTTGGCGGAAGGAGGAGGGAGTCGAACCCACCCATCCCCCACCCTACCCTCCCCCTCAGGAGGAGGGTAGGGTGGGGGATAGCACAGTTTTGAAGACCGGCAGGGCCACCGGGCCCTATCCCCTTCCAGATAGAAAAGTTCTAAATCCTAAATTCTAAACAATATCAAAATGCTAAATTTAAAATGTTCAAAACTGTTTTGAATTTTGGTCATTTAGATTTTGAATTTGTTTAGGATTTAGACATTAGAATTTAGAATTTTATTTGAACAAAAAAATCAGGTCTCACACCGAACAGCTTCTTCCCAATCCGCCGGTCCTTAAGGCTTATCGCTATTTGGATTGCTGTCCCATCGGGCCGCAATCTTTTCGGTTTCGCCTTTGCAGACAACCATTAGGTGGTTTACACGCACCCTGCGGATGGGGCTTACGCACGCACACGTTAGTTCGTGCAAGACCTGAAATTTTCTCTGTGAATACCCTGCGCCAAGAGCGCAGGGCGTCAAAGTCAAACTCAATGCTGTCATTCTCCGGCTTGACAGGAGAATCCAGTTCCTTTCTCTGGATTGCCCGATCAAGTCGGGCAATGACGACTAATACAGAAGCAATTCATTAATCGCTATTTTTGGGAACTCCGCTTGCTACCTCAGACATGCTGACTTTACACATCTTTTTATAAACCAAAATTAATCAAAACAATTAAGGATTTGTGTTATATTTGTTGGTAGTGGAGGTATTAAGATGAAAAATCGCGCCGTCGTAAAAGGGATAATCTTTTTTGTATTCCTCGTATCTATTATCATTATCTTAAAATACACGGATTTCGCAAGATATACCGACACCGAGGATTTAAGGAACTGGATTTCGAATCTTGGTCCCTGGGGGCCGATTGTGTATATTCTCATCTACAGCACTGCCCCTATTATCCTCTTTCCCGGCACTCCCCTTACTATTGCGGGCGGCATACTTTTTGGGCCTGTTTACGGAACCATCTATACAGCCATTGGCGCAACCATTGGTGCATCTGTTACATTTCTCATATCAAGGTATATGGCCAGAGAACTGGTTGCAAAACTATTAAAGCAAGGGAAGTGGGGCATGTTGGACAGGGAGGTGGAAAAACAGGGCTGGAAAATAGTTGCATTCACAAGAATAATTCCTATATTTCCCTTTAACCTATTAAATTACGCCTTTGGCCTTACAAGAATACGATTCAGCCACTATGTGTTGGCATCTTTTATATTTATGCTGCCTGCTATTATTGCCTTCGTGGTGTTTTCAAGCTCGCTGCTGGATTTAATTAGAGGCAAGGTTTCAACGGAGTTTTTAATTGGGCTGATTCTTGTTGTTATAATCTCAGTAATTCCCATAGTATATAAAAAAATCAAAGGAGGTGTTTAAATATGGGGGGGGAACGCGCCCTTGTTATTGTAGATGTTCAAAACGATTTCTGCCCAGGTGGCGCACTGCCAGTGCCTGAAGGAGATAAGGTTGTCCTTGTCCTGAACAAATATATCAACAAATTTCGAAAGGCGAGCTTGCCCATCTATGCATCCAGAGATTGGCACCCTAAAAAGACCAAACATTTTAACACATGTGGCGGAATGTGGCCGCCACATTGTGTTCAGGAAACAAATGGCGCTGAATTTCATCCAGGCCTTAAACTTCCTTCGCATACCATAATCCTTACTAAGGGTGAATATCCGAATGAGGATAGCTATTCCGGATTTCAAGCCCACGACCCTGAAAAAAGGCCTTTTGCATACATCTTAAGAAAAAAGGGCATTAAGCATCTTTATATAGGTGGACTGGCAACTGATTATTGTGTAAGGGCAACTGTGTTAGATGCTTTAAAACAAGGGTTTGAGGTAACTGTTCTCATTGATGCAATAAAAGGGGTAGATATAAAACCAGGGGATTCAGCAGAGGCCATAAAAGAGATGGAAAGGGCAGGTGCAAACAAGGCTGTCTTGGCAGATTTAAGGCTGTAATATTAATACAAACGCAATAAATGTTTTTATACTGCATTGGACTCCTCGGAAAATCCTCAACATACTACAAAAGTATGCCTGCGGTTTTCCTCATCGTCCGCCTTGTCTAAAACCATTTCTTGCGTTTGTATGATGCAGCTTTATTTAATGCGTTTGTATTAGTAGTCTGCCGATTTATCGGCGTATTTGCAGTTCTCAAATTCATCAGCTTGGAATTTGCCCATGGGGCACCCAACCAAAGGTTGGGCTGGGCAAGTTGCATAATAATTTCAAATTAGCACTCTGTATTGACGAGTGCTAATTTTTCCCTTGACAAATAGATTAGCGGTGCATATATTAACGGCAAATATTAATTTTAAAGGAGGATTTAAAATGAAGATTAAACCACTTCACGACAGGATTTTAGTGAAGAGACTGGAAGAAGAGGAAAAGACAAAAGGAGGCATTATAATCCCTGATAGCGCAAAGGAAAAGCCCATGGAAGGCGAAGTTGTCGCTGTTGGCCCAGGCAAGATAGCCGATGACGGTAAGAGGATTGCTATGGATGTTAAAGCTGGAGACAGGGTGTTATACAGCAAGTACGGCGGTACCGAGGTAAAGATTGAGGGTGAGGAACACCTGATATTAAGAGAAGATGATATACTCGGAATCATAGTAAAGTGATTACACCGATTATAAAAACAGATTACACAGATAAGATCCGTTTAATCGGTGAAATCGTATTCTAAAATCTGTGTAATCAATTAAAACAAGGAGGAGTAAAATGGCTGCAAAAGAAATAGCCTTTGGTCAAAGGGCAAGAAATTCAATATTAAATGGCGTCAATATGCTGGCTGATGCAGTAAAGGTAACACTCGGCCCAAGGGGCAGGAACGTTGTTATTGAAAAATCTTTTGGTTCACCAACCATTACAAAGGATGGCGTTACCGTTGCAAAAGAGATAGAGCTTGAAAATAAATTTGAAAATATGGGCGCCCAGATGGTTAAAGAGGTTGCATCCAAGACAAGCGATGTGGCAGGCGATGGAACTACAACCGCCACAGTCCTTGCCCAGGCGATATACAGAGAGGGCGCAAAACTCGTTGCGGCAGGTCACAACCCAATGGATTTAAAGAGAGGCATTGACAAATCTGTTGAGGTAGCGGTTGCTGAGTTGAAAAAAATATCAAATCCAACAAAGGGCAAAAAAGAAATTGCGCAGGTAGGAACTATATCTGCCAATGGCGATAATACAATAGGCGATATCATTGCAGAGGCAATGGACAAGGTAGGCAAAGAAGGGGTAATCACTGTTGAAGAGGCAAAGGGTATGGAGACAACCCTTGAGGTTGTTGAGGGCATGCAGTTTGACAGAGGTTATCTTTCACCATATTTTGTAACAGATGCTGAGAGAATGGAGTGCATTTTAGAAGACGCTTTTATCCTTATCAATGAGAAAAAGATTAGCAATATGAGGGATATGCTTCCTATCCTCGAAAAGATTGCAAAGATGGGCAAACCATTCGTCATTATTTCAGAGGATGTAGAGGGTGAAGCGCTTGCAACCTTGGTTGTCAATAAACTCAGGGGAACACTCCATGCCTGTGCTGTAAAGGCGCCCGGTTTTGGCGACAGGAGAAAGGCAATGATGGAGGATATTGCAATACTTACAGGCGGCAAACTAATTGCAGAAGAACTCGGCATTAAACTTGAGACAGTTGATATCAAAGACCTTGGAAAAGCCAAGAGAATAGTAATTGACAAGGAAAATACAACTATTATTGACGGCGCCGGGAAAAGGGCTGATATTGAAGGACGCGTAAAACAGATAAGGGCTCAGATTGAAGAAACGACATCGGATTATGACAAGGAAAAGCTTCAAGAGAGACTTGCAAAGCTTGTTGGTGGTGTTGCCGTAATCAATGTCGGCGCTGCAACTGAGACAGAGATGAAGGAGAAAAAGGCAAGGGTTGAAGATGCACTCCATGCAACAAGGGCTGCTGTTGAAGAAGGTATTGTCCCTGGCGGCGGCGTAACATACTTAAGGGTGTTGTCCGCTGTAGAAAAACTCAAACTTGAGGGCGACCAGCAATTTGGTGTCAATATTGTAAAAAAGGCGCTGGAAGAACCCATCAGGCAGATTGTGGCCAATGCAGGTGCTGAGGGTTCAATAGTTGTTGAAAGGGTAAAAAAAGAGAGCGGCGCATTCGGTTTTAATGCTGCAACTGAAGTCTATGAAGACCTTTTAAAGGCAGGTGTTATTGACCCCACAAAGGTTACACGATATGCGCTTCAAAATGCTGCATCCATCGCAGGACTTATGCTTACCACAGAGGCAATTATTGCCGAGAAACCAAAAGAAGAAAAAGGCGGAATGCCCCCGGGCATGGGCGGTATGGGCGGTATGGGAGGCATGGAAGGGATGATGTAAGGTAAAATCTAAATCCTCATGTAAAAGGGTGTCCAAATAATCTGGACACCCTTTTTTATTTATGGAATAACAGATAGTACTATCATCAATAAGAGGTGATTTCTAAAATGCGAGAGAAAGATATAGCCTCGGTCATAAAAGTACTTAAGGCGGAGAATAAACTGTTTATCATCTCCGCGGTTACCCAAATCTCCCAAACATCCCGCAGCCCATTTATGGTATTGATCTCATGTATCCTAAGTCTGCGAACAAAGGATAACACAACTATGCAGGCATCGGAAAGACTATTCAGTCTCGCAAAAACACCTGAGGTTATGATGGATATGCCTATTAAAATAATTGAAAAGACAATCTACCCTGTGGGTTTTTACAGAAACAAAGCTAAGGTTATTAAAAATATCTGCAAGAAATTGGTAGAAACATACCATTCAAGGGTGCCTGATAGTATTGATGAACTTTTAGAGTTTAATGGTGTTGGAAGGAAGACAGCAAACCTTGTTGTAACATTGGGCTATGGAAAACCGGGCATATGTGTTGATACCCATGTACACAGAATAACCAACCGCTGGGGTTATGTAAAAACAAAAACACCTGATGAGACAGAGTTTGCCTTGAGAAAAAAACTCCCAAAGAAATATTGGATTATTCTAAACGACCTTCTTGTAACCTTTGGGCAGAATATCTGCAAACCTGTTTCACCCCTGTGCAGCCAATGCAGGCTTTATAGGTATTGTGAGAGGATCGGTGTAGTAAAAAACAGATAATTGTCCAAATTTTCCATTGCCATGCCAGACAATTTATACTAAACTCAAGGAGCGGATATAATGAGTATTTCATCTCACCAAAAGAAACACCTGTAATATGAAATCGACCAAATCATATATTTTTACAAAAAAGAACATTCTTATATTTATCGTTTTTTTTCTGGTTCAAGTTTTAAGCTTGAACCTTTTCTCTCCCCGTATTTTTGCTGATATTTCTGCTCTGCCCCATGATATTAAAAACTTCTGGACTGGAAGACTTGCTGAACTAAAGACTGTTAGACCGGAGTTTGAACTTGGCAGCATTATGAAGAATGGCAAAGTTATCGGTAAGGATGTCTGGTTTAAAGGCTATGGCAATGCGAGGTTGCATGGCTATCTTGCAGAGCCGGCTAACATCAATGCAAACAGTAAACTACCGGCGGTCTTGCTTCTGCATGGCTACTCAGATTACGGAAGACCGTCATGGGCAAGGCAATATGCGAGGATGGGTTTTGTTGCCTTTGCAATAGATGCGCGCGGACACGGCAAGAGCCGGCAGGATTATAACCCGGGTTTTCCAGGCCTTATGGTTGATAATATTGCAGACAGCAAAAATTACAGCCTTGTCGGTGTCATACTCGACGCAATCAGGGGAATGGATTTTTTTGAAACACTGCCGGAGGTGGACAAAAATAGAATCTATGTAAGCGGCAGTAGTATGGGTGGAGGAAGCGCCATGATAGTTTCTGCAATAGACGATAGGGTAAAGGCTGTCGCGGCAGGCGTGCCTTTTTTGAATAACATACCAGAGAGTTTAAAAACAGCAGACGGCGGGCCTTATATGGAGGTTAAACAATATCTGAAAAAACACCCCCAAGATAAGGAAAAGGTTTGGGATACACTTAAATATGTGGATGTCTATAACTATGCACCTTATCTAACCAAACCTATCATTGTCGGGGTTGGGCTCGACGATTCCATCTGTCCTCCAGAAGGTATCAAATCTACTTTTGAACGGCTTCCACAGCAGACTAAAAAGCAAATCTACGAGGTGCCAAAGGCAGGGCATGTTGTCTTGCCCGGCTGGCATGAAAAGAATAAAAAGTGGTTTTCCGAAAATTAAATGCGGTTATAGGGGCTATTGAAAAAGCCACTTCATGTCATTGCGAGGAGAGGTTTTTGTGACGAAGCAATCTATAACTTATTGATTTATATAGGAATGAGATTGCTTCACTTTGTTCGCAATGACGGTAATCTGAATTTTTTAACAGTCCCTTATACCGCATTTACCCTGAGCATAACGTGAGGGTCTCACGGCCGCTTGCAAATGTTCGTGTAATAAATGCTTCCACAAAATCTATTGAGCAGACTTAAATCCCATTATGACCCTATCCTCTTTACTATCCAAAGAGCTCATTATCCTTGACTTCATGGCAAAAGACCATACTGAGGCGTTAAAAAATATGGTTTGCCTTCTCGGCAAAGCATGTGAGGATGAAGCATCTATTAAGGCACTTAAAGATCATGAAAGCATAGATGGTGTTTTGCTTGGCACCGGCTCTGCCATATTTCACACCTTTTCAGATACAGTAGAGGATATAAAGGTTGTCCTCTCTCTTTCTCAGCGCGGCATACCTCATCCGATAAAAAGAAGAGAAAAAATACACATACTGTTCCTTCTTGTTTCTCCCATCACGGAGAGTGGTACACACTTCCAACTTCTTTCCCTCCTGGAAGGTTTCCTTTTAAATAAAACCTTCCGCAATGCAATCCTCACAGCAAAGACAAAAGAGGCTGTTACGGGCATCGTGAAGAGAGAAGAAGGCTTGGGCAGGGATGCTTATATCCCTTTAACAAGGGAAGAAATATTTGCAGAACTTAATACTCGTGAAACAGGGCTTACAGAAAAAGAGGCCATTCACAGGCTTGCCACGGTTGGCCCGAATATTCTTAAAAAGGTCGCAAGGAAGCATATTTTATACGACTTTTTACAAAACATGACAAACCTGTTTGCAATACTTTTGTGGCTGGGCGGCATATTGTCTTTTGTAGCAGGCATGCCTGAGCTTGGCTGGGCCATATTTCTTGTTATTATTATAAACGCATCGTTCAGTTTCTGGCAGGAATATAAGGCAGAGCAGGCTGTAGAGGCGCTCCAGAAGCTTCTCCCTCAAAAGGTTAAAACCATAAGAGAAGGAAAAGAAAAAGAGATACAGGGCGGTGAGCTTGTACCGGGAGACATCGTGCTTTTACAGGAAGGCGATAATATACCTGCTGACGGAAGGCTTATTCATACAGATGACATGCGGGTTGACAACAGCCCGTTAACAGGAGAGTCAAGGCCGGTATATAAGGTGGCAGAATCTCTGGAGAACGGGAAAAACTTCATCTGGGCAGAGATGCCGAACCTCATATTTGCGGGCACAAACGTACTTTCTGGTGCCGGAAAGTTGGTTGTTACAGCCACTGGTATGGATACTGAGATTGGCAAGGTTGCCTACCTTACCCAGTCCATAAAAACGGAGATGAGTCCTTTGCAGAAGGAGATGGCAAGGGTAACAAAGGTGGTCACATGGATTGCGGTAACTCTGGGGCTTGTATTCTTCCTCCTCGGTTTTAAGATAGCAGGTCTTACATTATCGGAAAGTTTCATATTTGCCATAGGCATTATAGTTGCAAACGTGCCAGAGGGCCTGCTGCCTACGCTCAGCCTTTCCCTCGCAATGGGCGTTCAGAGGATGGCCCGGAAAAATGCGATTGTTAAAAAACTTTCTGCTGTAGAAACGCTCGGCTCTATCAATTGCATATGCACTGACAAAACAGGCACGCTTACCACAAACGAGATGCGTGTGACAAGATTGTGGGTAAATGAGAAGGATATTGAAATTACCGGTAAAGGATACGAACCCACAGGAAATTTTATCTGGAACGGCAAAACTTTTTCTGCAGATGATTTAAACAAGGAGGGAATAGACGAGCTTTTGAAGGCTGCAAGCCTCTGCAATAACGCCAATCTTATTGCCCCTTTACAAAAGGGTGCAAGCTGGGGTTGGTCAATTTCAGGCGATCCGACAGAGGGCGCATTGCTTGTTGCTGCTAAAAAGGCAGGGCTTAAATTGGAAGAACTGAAAAAGGAAAATCCAAGGGTTGGCCACCTTGCCTTTGAAAGAATAAGAAAGAGGATGACGACAATACATAAACAGGGGACAGGGATCGAAGGTCAGGGGTCAGGAAAAATAATGATTGCTTATGTCAAGGGTGCACCGAAGGAGATGCTGGATTTATGCACAATGATGTATAGAGATGGAATGGCGGTTAGCCTAACAGATAAAGACAAAGAGATAATCTTAAAACAAAATGATTTTATGGCGTCTCAGGGCTTGCGGGTGCTGGCGGTGGCGTATCGGGAGATACAGTCAGGAATCAGGAGTCAGGAATCAGGAGATAAAACAAAATACACAGAGGACGATGTGGAAAAGGATTTGACCTTCATCGGCCTGATTGCCATGTTTGACCCGCCGAGGCCTGAGGTTAAAAGGGCAATTGAGGAATGCCACACTGCTGGCATCAGGATAATTGTGATGACAGGCGACTATGGTCTCACTGCTCAGGCAATTGCAAAAGAGGTGGGAGTAGGAGGCAGCAATCCCAAGGTGGTAACCGGCCTTGAGCTTTCAAGGCTTTCCCGCAGAGAATTACGAGAGCTTCTCAAGCCAACCAACCGTTCCCACGCAGAGCGTGGGAACGAGAAGAAGGTGGAGCATGGGAGCAAGACGGCAAATGAAATTATATTTGCAAGGGTTGCGCCAAAAGACAAACTCAGGGTCGTATCAACGCTTCAGGAACTGGGTGAAATCGTGGCTGTTACCGGCGATGGAGTGAACGATGCGCCGGCATTAAAAAAGGCTGATATAGGAATCGCGATGGGACTGCGTGGAAGTGATGTTGCAAAAGAGGCTGCTGAGATTGTGCTGGCAGATGACAATTTTGCAACCATTGTGGAAGCGATCAAGGAAGGCAGGGCAGTATACGCAAATATTAAAAAGTTTGTTACCTATATATTTGCAAGCAATATCCCTGAGATTGTCCCTTTTATTGCATTTGTCTTATTCAAGATACCTTTGCCTCTGACCGTAATGCAGATACTTGCTGTGGATTTAGGCACCGATGTCGTTCCTGCCCTTGGCCTCGGTGTGGAACCGCCTGAAAAAGGGATAATGAATCAGCCTCCAAGACCAAGGACAAAAAGGCTTCTGGATTTTTCTTTGCTTTCAAGGGCATATTTGTTCCTTGGCCCTATAGAGGCAGCCCTGTGTATGGGAGGATTTTTCTTTGTTTATTGGTTAAGCGGCTGGCAGTGGGGTGAATCAATGCCTTCCAGCGGCATCATCTATACAACAGCAACAACCATCAGCCTTGCAGGCATTGTTACATCCCAGATAGGAAATGTCTTTGCATGCAGGACAGAAAAAGAGTCAATATTCAGCGTGGGGTTCTTTAACAACAGGCTTGTGCTGTTTGGCGTAGCGGTTGAGATTGCACTCATATTATTTCTTACCTACATGCCTTTCATGCAAAAAACCTTCGGTCTCTCACCCCTTGGTTTAAAAGAATGGACATTCCTATTATTATTTCCGGTTACCGTATTATCTATGGAAGAGATTAGAAAATGGACGGCAAAGGTAAGAAACGGTAACAATGAGAAAAAATAGAAAAGAGAAGTGGTGTGCGACATTTACACTGTTAGCCAGCATGGTGCGGCAACGGAAGCAGTTCGGCAAACCCCAAAATAGATATTGGTTTTTGGAGAAAGGGATGCTTTCCCGTGTGAACTATCAACGGTCTGTTGCCCAAATCCGCTTTCGTAGCGAAAACGCAGATTTGGGCAACAGATCGTCAATATTCCACCTCCTTTAAAAACAACCCCTGCGGCGGCGCAGTCATGCCAGCCAATCTCCTGTCTTTGGCATCAATTATCGTTTGAAATTCTTTCACCTTAATCTTTCCTTTGCCAATAGCTGTCAAAGTTCCAACCATTATCCTCACCATGTGCCTTAAAAATGCCGTCCCTTTGACCTCAAGTTCCAAAAAACCATCATCCTTCTTTTCTATTGAAAACGATAAAATCTCTCTGACAAAATGCATGGCATCACACTCAGAGGCCCTGAAGGATGTAAAATCTTTTTTGCCGATAAGATAGGTAGCTGCTGTCCGCATTGCATCTATATTCAATTTCTGAAACACATGCCATGAAAAATTTCTGTAAATAGCAGATGGGTATGACCTGTTGAGGATTAGGTATCTGTATGTTTTTGCCTTCGCACTCCTTCTTGAATCAAAATCAGGAGAAACCTCCGCAGCATCTTTTATGACAATATCATCCGGCAGAAGCGCATTGATTCCCATCTGCATGGAATGAGGCGGAATATGGCTTTCTGTGCAGAAATTTGCCACTTGGCCAAGCGCATGAACACCCGCATCTGTCCTGCTTGACGCAGTGAGCTTAATATCCTCACCGGTGATAATCTTTACCTTTTCCTGAATTGTACCCTGAATTGTAGGGAGGTTTTGTTGAATCTGCCAGCCTGCGTAATTGGTGCCTTGATATTCAATGAGGAGTTTGATGTTACGCATAACATTAGCGTTTAGCGTAGAGCGTGTAGTTTTTCCTATCCGCTATGCGTCTCTTCTATACGCTAAACGCTAGAGGTATTCCCTTATCAATATCTCCGCTATCTGCACAGCATTCAAAGCTGCACCTTTGCGCAGGTTGTCGGATACAATCCACATATTGATGCCGTTCGGTATGGACTCGTCTTCTCTAATCCTGCCGACAAATACCTCATCCTTTTCAGAGGCATTTATGGGCATGGGATAGAGTTTATTGTTCGCATCATCAACCACCTTGACACCGGCGGCCTTTGAAAGGAGTTTTTTTACTTCCTTCGCAGTTATCTTCTTTTCAGTCTCTATGTTCACAACCTCCGAATGGCTGTTAAACACAGGCACTCTTACAGTCGTAGCAGTAACCTTTATAGAATAATCTCCCATAATCTTTGTTGTTTCATTCACCATCTTCATCTCTTCCTTGGTGTAACTATTGTCAAGGAACACATCTATCTGTGGGATGCAGTTGAATGCTATCTGATGGGGGAATACATTTTTTTCTATATCCTTCTGGTTGTATATGGCAAGCACCTGATCCGAGAGTTCATCCATTGCCTCCTTGCCTGCGCCTGATACTGCCTGATATGTTGAGACAACAACTCTCTTTATCCTCACAGCATCATGTATCGGCTTTAATGCCACAACCATCTGAATGGTTGAGCAATTAGGATTGGCAATGATATTTCGCTTTTTATATTCAGCAACGGCCTTTGGATTTACCTCCGGCACAACAAGCGGCACATCGGGATCCATCCTGAACTGGCTTGTATTGTCTATAACTATGCACCCGGCCTTGCCGGCCTTTGGCGCATAAACAGCGCTTACCGATGCACCCGGAGAAAACAGACCTATGTCAATACCTTCAAATGTTTCTTCTGAAAGCAGACAAACCTTTTCCGCCGTGCCCTTATATTCAAGAAATTGTCCGGCAGACCTCTCTGATGCCAGAAGTGTTATTTTATCTACAGGAAATTTTCGCTCTTCCAGTATCCTTATTATCTCCTGGCCAACAACGCCGGTAGCACCTACAACTGCAACATTATACTTTGACTTTTTCATGTTTACACCTGTTCTATCCGTATTTTTAAAAAATTAACACCTTTTTTTCTTTATCTCAAGAAGAAATTATTATGCCAGAAAAATGTAAACGCAAGATTTGGCCAAACATTGCGTTTGTCTACTTCTCTTTCTTCGGTCTCCTGTTCGCCTCCAGAATCTTTTTCCGAATCCTGATATTTTTCGGCGTAACCTCTACCAGTTCGTCCTCGTTGATAAATTCTATAGCTTGTTCAAGGCTCATTAATCTGGGCGGCGCAAGACGGAGAGCTTCATCAGAACCTGATGCCCTCATATTGGTCAGTTTCTTTTCCTTCACCACATTGACATCAAGGTCGTTCTCTCTTGAATTTTCGCCAATCACCATACCCTCATATACAGCCGTGCTTTCGCTTACAAACAACTCTCCTCTTGGCTGGATATGAAATAGGGCATAGATGGTTGTAACACCTGCCCTGTCTGAAACCAGTGCGCCTGTTGTACGTTTTGAAATTATTCCTTGCCACGGCTCATATCCGTCAAAAATATGGTTTAGCAACCCCGTGCCTTTTGTATCTGTAAGAAACTCTGTTCTGAAACCTATAAGCCCTCTGGACGGCAGACGAAATTCCAACCTCACTCTCCCATGGCCGTTATTCTGCATCTTCTGCATCTTTCCCCTTCTCATGCCGATCTTCTGCGTTACCACGCCTATAAATTCTTCAGGGCAATCTATTATAAGCTGTTCCATAGGCTCGTGCAGGATGCCGTCCACCTTCTTGGTAATAGTCTCAGGCATTCCCACGGTAAGCTCATAACCTTCCCTGCGCATCATCTCTATAAGGATTGCCAATTGCAATTCGCCTCGCCCCATGACTTTGAACGCATCCTTTGATTCCATTTGTTCCATCTTGATTGCCACATTATAGAGCAGCTCTTTTTCAAGCCTTTCTTTCAGGTGCCGTGATGTTACAAATTTTCCGTCTTTACCGGCAAATGGGGATGAGTTAATGGAAACAACCATGGAGATGGTAGGCTCATCAACCGCAATCCTTGGTAGCGGTTTCGGGTTTTCAACATCAGTGATAGTATCGCCGATGTTTGCCCCTTCTATCCCTGCAATGGCAACAATGTCGCCCATAACCGCCTGCGGCTGCTCAACCCGCTTCAATCCCTGAAAACCGTAAAGCACAGTAATCTTTGTTTTCACTACCTCACCTTTCTGATTCACCACACCAACCATCTGGCCGGCCTTGATTGTGCCACCAAATATGCGGCCTACGGCAAGTCTGCCAACATAGTCGTTATAGTCTATGTTTGTGACAAGGATTTGCAAATTGCCTGTTTCATCGCCTTCAGGCATAGGAATGGTCTTGAGTATCAGCTCAAAAAGAGGCTGGAGGTCTTTGCCGTCTCCATCGGGTGTAATCTTTGCAAGCCCTTCTCTTGCAATGGTGTATATAACAGGAAAATCAATCTGCTCCTCAGTTGCATCTAAATCAATGAATAAATCATATACCTCGTTTAAGACCTCTTTGATTCTGGCGTCAGGTCTGTCAATCTTATTGATGACAATAATGGGCGGAAGTTTGAGTTCCAATGCCTTCTTTAAAACAAAGCGGGTCTGCGGTAGAGGACCTTCAGATGCATCCACCAGAAGCAACACGCCGTCCACCATCTTTAAAGTTCTTTCAACCTCACCGCCAAAATCCGCATGGCCCGGCGTATCAACTATATTTATCTTGATGCCATTGTAGAGTACTGCCGTGTTCTTTGCCATGATGGTTATGCCGCGCTCCCGCTCAAGGTCTATGGAGTCCATAACCCGTTCCTCCACCCGCTCGTTTTCCCTGAATACGCCTGCTTGCTTGAGCATAAAGTCAACCAATGTTGTCTTACCGTGGTCAACATGGGCAATGATTGCAATGTTCCTGATTTGTGTGTTTTTCATTTTTGCTCCCAAAATTTTTAATATGAAACATAATAGTATACTTTAAAAAAAGCATATTATGCAATCAAAAAATTAGAGTCGGATAAGGAATGGCTCCCCTTTGAATTAGGAAAGGATTTTTGGAGAGTTTATAGAAAAATGGAGGGAGGTGTTTTTGAAGGAGTACAGTCTTGAGGTATGATTATCATAGTACGCATATCTTCTTGATGAGACATGCTTCGCATTTTTTGAAATCTTTTCGTTTGGAACAATGTTCCAATATTCCGAGCCTGCAGATGGCAAAATCGTATTTTACAGGGTCTTCGGGGTCAAGAATTTTCAGATTTTCTGTAATCTCCTCTGCCATTTTCCAATCAGGACTTTTTCTTTTGGTAAGGCCGATATTCTGGGATATCCGTGCAATATGTGTATCAAGAGGAATTACAAGTTTGCATGGCTGTATGTCCTTCCAAAGACCGAAATCCAAGCTATCTCCGTTTCGCACCATCCACCTCAGATAAAGATTCAGTCTTTTACAAGGGCTTCCATCTTTTGGAGACGGGAAGAAAAATCTTACCCCGGCATTTCCTGGAAGCTCTTTTTTGCCCGCGCATACAATATCAGAATAAATAGCGGATGAATCAAGTGATAAAGCCCTTTCAGAGAAATTTACAAGCGCATTTTTTATATTTGCATCTCCCGGGTTATAACCTTTAAGGAAAAACTCTCCGATAGATCCATTCCTTTCGATCATCTGCTTTGCAAAATAAACAAGACAGGCAATATCTCTTCCACTATTAAACCTATGGATAAAACCGTCAAATACCCTTGCATCTTTTTTAGGGTTGAAATTAATAACAAATTTATATGGCTGATTATCCATCTTTTTAAATTGATGAACAACTTCAAGCGGATCAGGTGAAAGAAATTTCAGGTCAAAGGTAAGATAGAGTTTATTAAGGTATGTTTTCAGATTTTTCATGCAGTCTCACATTATGAGACTTTGTAGTTTATTTTATACTGGCCCATCTCTATAACATCGCCGTTCTTAAGATGATGTTCCTGAACTTTTTCACCGTTGACCTTTGTAGGTGTTCTGCCACCTTTATGCATCAGTGTAAACTCGCCTCCTTTACCCCTGAGGATGCTTGCCTGATGATCTTCTATTCCACGTCCTTCAAGCCGTAGTCCCATATCTTCACCACTGCCAACAGTCATCACTGTAGATTGTAAAGTAAATTCCTTGCCGCCTTCAATCACAAGTTTAGCTGTTCCAGGTTTTTTTTGATTTACTGCAGATGGGTCAACATACACAGTTTTTTCTTCGATTTTAACCTGAGGGAGTTTAAATGTAAGCACGTAGTTTAATATCTGCACCTTATCGCTGTCCTTGAGCTCTTTGCTTGTTATCTTTTCACCATTCATAAATGTTCCATTTGCACTTCCCTTGTCCTCAATCATGAATTTGCCGTTTTTTTCCATTATTACGGCATGGTGCCTTGAAACACCTGGATTTTCTATTGCAATATCGCTGCCGGCGCTCCTGCCGATAGTAGTTTCTGCCTTTGTAATAGAATATTTGTTAATAACCGTATTGGCAAGCATAAGAACTACCTCAGCGCCGCTTATTGAGGCTTGAGCAGGAGGCTTTTTTATGTAATGCACTGCCAGGCTTTTTGGCAGCTCATCTTTGGAAGAGATTATATCAGGTGCCGGTGTCATCTGGATGTTGTCAAAAATTTCTATGGAGGGCACGCATTCATTTTGCCCGAAGACATATAGCAGCAAACCGTCTTTGGGCTGCTCATTTGCATACGCGCCATCTGGCAAATAGTTAAATGACGGTTTACCTTTCAGACAGATGCAAAAGCCAATCTTATCACCGCATTTTGCGGCGACTATACTGTCTGTACCTTTCTGAGCAAGGTCATTAAGCACCTTTTCCATATCAACCATATCAGCACTGAATTTCTGCGCCGGCCGTTTCTTAAAATACACAAGCAGGCTTAACAAGGCTTTTTTTTCTACTTTATAAAATGCCAGGTTTGCTGTGCCAATCCTTGAATATGTATCAAAGAACTCATGTATATCAAGGAATGACAGGCCCTCTTTTTCTATTCTGCCGGAACTATATGGCCTTCCACCGACAACAAAGAGGTATACCTCATCTTCTTTTTCTGAAATGGTAAAGTATCCGTCATTTGCTGTTGAGATTATATTCTGAAAGACAGTATCAAATTTCTTAATACCGCAGTTTTTTTCCTCAAACAATCTTGTGGTGGATGGGAATACAAGCATCATAATTTTCTCCTTTACCCCATTAGAAAGATTCTATGAGCAAGCTCAGGGAAGATTTGCCCTGCTCTTTCCAACCAAAACTTTCTAGCGGGACTCACTTAAAATAGAGTATGTGCTTTCCTATGGCTATCCAATCATTTGGCTTCAGTACGGTTGTTGTCATCTTCTTTCCATTTACAAAGGTGCCATTAGTGCTGTTGAGCTCAGTCACAGTATAACAATCCTCAGCAGTATCTTCTGCTTTATCTATACGTGCATGATGGCTTGAAACAGCCATATGGTCAATGCATATGTCATTATCGTCATTTCTTCCAATAGTTAGGTAAGGCTTATCAAGGTTATATTCCTTTATGATGACACCATGGAATTTGAGGATAAGTTTTGACATAGCAATAACATTCTATAATCCGTTTCACTACGACCTTTTAAACCTCTCCGCTTGTGCGCCGCATCCGGGACACCTGTTGGGTGCTGGGCCGTTTGCTTTATAGCCGCAATTAGAACAGATATTAATTTCGCCTGCCGCCACATTACTTTCCGGCTTCATTGTATCCCTCGTATCTGAAGAAGAAGCCGTATGCGGTTTTTCTGTTTTCCGGGTCGACTCAATCTGTCTTATCGGCTTGGGTTCTTCTGTAGATTTTATTGCAGTCTTCCATATCGGCGGAATAGGCCGAGGTTTCTCTGTTTCAGCAGCCGTATGGGTGGGTTTTATTACCTTTTGTTCTTCTAATGGTTTTACCGTTGTCTTACTGGCGAAAGATACTTCATCAACTTTTCTCTTACCTTCCTCCGACGCCTTTTCCTGCTCTTCGTCTTTTTTTAATAATAAGGCATGGAGTTTCCCCATATGCGCCTTTTCTTCTTTTACTATATCCAGCAATATATTTTTTAACTCTGCATTTTCAGACAATGCCGCCATTTGTTCATAAAGGTTGATGGCCTCCATTTCAGCTATTATTCCCAATCTTAACATATGATCAAAATCTTTTTTCTTTGTTTTTTCTGAATTTAAGAATGTTTTTGGCACCATATAATCCTCACATCGGAAATTTTGCCTTATCTAATTGCTACGATTACATTTTGTTTGTTTTCATCTTCATTGGGTAAGTGACAAGGTGCATCTCTTGGCAATATCAAGCATATCATTATCTTCTACCAGCGATGAAAGGCCGTCAGAGCAAATGAGTATCAAATCGTTTTTTATTGCCTCCTCATCCCGTGTGTCTATCTCAATGGTTTGTGTTGTTCCAATGGCTCTTGTAATAACATTTTTATATTTTGATGTTTTTGCTTCTTCCTTTGTTATAAGCCCCATAGAAAGTTGCATACCTACCATGGAATGGTCTGTGGAAAGCTGTTCGATGCTGTTATTTCTTATCCTGTAAATCCTGCTGTCGCCTACATTTGCTGTTGCAAAGCCGCCGTTATAAATTAGTATGCCGGTAATGGTTGTGCCCATGCCTTTCATACCCTGCCCTTTTTCCGCCATCTCAAATACGGCCTTATTGGCAAGATGTATCGCCCTTGCAAAAACCTCCGAATTTGGCGGTCCTTTCCTTAGCCAGTCAGAAAGACTCAGCTTTACCACTTCAACCGCTGTCTGGCTTGCGATTTCGCCTGCTGCATGGCCGCCCATGCCGTCTGCCACAAGGAAAAGCCCAATATCCCCTGCTGCACAAAAGCTGTCCTCATTAAGCCTCCGCTTCTTGCCCACATCTGTTTTTGATGAAAATTGTATGTTCATAGATAACCTCTGGCTATGGGCTATAGGTTTTCCTCTCGCCTCTCGCCTATTGCTTGTTTCATCCCATCTTTGCCAGACAAACCCTGATTGCGTCAGCAAATTCTTTACCTGTTTGGAAGCGCCCCTCTGGTTTTTTGTCAAGCGCCTTATCAACAAGTTGCTGTAATATCGGCGGCAGATCTTTCTTATATTCCTTCAGTGGCGGCGGCGCTGCATTTGCAATCTGATACATTATTGTTGTTATTGTATCGCCTTTGAATGGTTTTTCACCAGTAATGAGTTCGTAAAATATGATGCCAAGGGAAAAAAGATCGCTTCTGCCGTCCACTTTTTGGCCGGCAAGCTGTTCAGGAGACATATAGCTTGGCGTGCCCATTATCACACCTGTCTTTGTGTGAGATGATGACTGAATCTTTGCTATGCCAAAGTCAGTCACCTTTATCTCGCCTTTGGCAAGTATCATGATATTTGCCGGTTTTATATCTCTGTGGACTATACCATTTTTGTGGGCATAATCAAGTGTTTCACACAACTGGCCGATAATCTTTACAGATGTCTTTGGCGGAAAGAGATTTGTCTTTTTGCACCAAACTTCAAGGGTCTTGCCATTTAGAAGCTCCATTGCAATATACGCCAGGTCGGTTTCTTCTCCCACATCATAGATTGTCACAATATTAGGATGTTTCAACTTACCTGCGCTCTCTGCCTCTCTAAAGAAACGGTCTTTCACAGACTGAATAGTATCTGCGTCAACCTCGTCAAAATGCACTGTTTTTATTGCGACCTCTCTTTTCATGGTTGGGTCAACACCTTTGTATACAACGCCCATCGCCCCTCTGCCGAGTTCCTCCACAATTTCATATCTCCCTATGGTGGGCTTTTCCATGCCGTCTATAATAGCAGTACCTTCTGCCGCTGCCTTTGGTCCTTTCCATGTGCCGGTTGTTGCCACATTGGTCAGTTTTCTGACGCGTTCTGCAATATCCTTATAGTTCTTTTCAAATTTTGTAATATGTTCGTATACGGAAGATGCCTTTGAGGCCATCCTCTTCCTCTCAAAGTCAAGACCGAGGTTATACAGCACACCTTTTATTTCATCATCTACTTCAGAAATGGCCTTAAACTTCTCAAATGCAAGGTCAAGCATACCCTTTCCCTGAAAGGTAAGGCCGAGGAGCTTATTTGCTTCGTCGCTTTCTTCTGTTACTACCTGTTTTTGTCTTTCGACAGTAAGGTATCTCCTTGAGGTAATGGCAATATAATTAAAAACTAAAACGAGCGTTGGATATATCAAATTGAGCCAGAGTCCGTAAGATGCATATACAAATATGATAGCTGTTGTATAGGCAATGACAAGCCCGGCGCCTATATAAGCCCCCATCTTTGCCCCAAGACGTGGTAGCAGGAACGCAGTCAGGAGCCCGAACAAAAGGGTCATGCCAAAGCCAAATGCGTCTGCCCAGATAGGTTTGTTTATAAAGTCGCGGTTTAAGATATTTGAGATTACAGTTGCCTGACGTTCTATGCCAGGAAACACCGGAGCCACCGGCGTTGCTTCTATATCTGCTATGCCCAAGCCAGTTGAACCAATAAGGATTATTTTATTCTTAAATGCCCTTGGGTCTATCTTGTCATTCAGGACATCGTAAAAGGAGTAGTTTGGAAATGTCTTTGACTGGCCATAATAATTGATAAGCATCTGCATATCAATTGTTGCAGGCAGCATCTGCCCTTTTAAAAACAGTTCGCCTTCCTGGCTAATCAATATATCTGTTTTTGCCGCACCAAGAAAATTAGCCGCTACAGCAAGTGGAAAGGATGGATAGAGTCTATTGTTGTAATTCACTAAAAGCAGATCATGTCTGGATACACCATCTGCATCGGGAAATCTATTTATATGCCCCATATCTACGGCTGCCCTGCTTAAACCAGGTAGTGGCCGTATCATTCTGAAGGCTAAAGGCGCAGAAAGCTGGCTGCCAGGAATTGCGGCCTTCGCAGCCACATCTGAATCTGACAGCTCATCTGCGTTTACCGTTGTCTGCATACCTGAACTAAAATCAAAGGCAATGGGAAACACAACATTATGGCTGGCCTCAACAGCTACCGCCAGTTTTTCGTCTCTGTTCAAATCTTTTTTAATTTTCTCTATCTCGCCCAGGAATTCTTTGCCGCCTTTTGCCTTTACAATGTCCAATTCAGAGAATTTCTTTTCCAAAGCATCTATGGCGATTAAACCGCTGGACTCCTCCGGTTCTGAAAAAATGATATTCAAGCCTATAACCTTTGCCCCGGCCTGTGAAATCTTTTTAATAACGTCTGCTATCCTTATCCGCGGCCATGGCCACCTGCCAAGTTTAGCAATGGATTCGTCGTCTATTGCAACTATGACTATCTCCTCACTGGCCTTGGCCGGAGGGAAAAGCCTCATCCGAAGGTCATAGCTTTTCAACTCAACTGTTTCCAGGAATCCTGCCTTTGTGTAGAAGAATATGCAGAATAATGCTGTGATGATTAGGCCAACAACTATGTCAGATGTTTTTTTGGAAGGCTTCATAGAAAGACAGGAAACAAGGAATCAAAAATGCGCAATTAGAAAAACTTTTCCAATTGATTATCATTTCTACTTTTTGTTTCTGTCCATTTTTATACTATAGGGTACATGGTTTTGCAATAGCTTTATGCTGGAAGGTGAGAGAAATGAGACAGATTGATTTTAAAATGCATGGTTGGCCAAAACCAACCCGGCAAAAAATTATATCAGGGTATTTCATTTGTTTATCCTCCGAACCTCTTATTATGAAACCCCACATAATTGAGCATCAGACCTGCTGCAAGATAGCCTCCAAAAAGGGTTACTGGTACTGATGAGCTTATCTGCCAGGGAAGGAATAAGCCGCCGTTTTCCATGGGTGAATGGATAATGCCAAACAGAGACAAAATTGCTGCGGCAAAGAAATAGAATGCGGCGGTGTGGAGTTTGTGGTCTATAATATAGGCAATGGCAGCGCCCCATATCATGGAGGAAACAATAAAGCCGTTGGCCAGAACAATGATACTGTGGTATGTTTCTGCGAATCCGCCGGTGAGATCAACGGCGCTTTTCCCTACATTCCCAAGAAGCGAGCCAATCTCTATCAAAAGCAAATCAGCAATCACAGGCACAAACGCAAACGCAATCGCCTTTGCATGTTTTTTCGGTGTTGCCTCAAATGCCTGGGCAGTTATCTCCATGCCTATAAAGATGAGTATGGGCGCAACTGCGGCCTTTGGAAGGAGATTTACAAAAAATGAGAGATAGCCGACAAGGCCGCCGATGCCGATGAACAGGGCTGTTGCAAAGGTATAGCCTGCCCTTCCGCCCATGTCTTTGTACGCAGGGTGTCCAATATACGGCGTTGACTGGGCAACACCTCCGCACATTCCGGCAATAATTGTAGCTATGCCATCAGTTAATATAATATGTTTGGTATTGTATTCATCGCCTGCAACTGCAGCGCTCTCTGTTACATCCACCGAGCCGACTATAATGGCAAGGGCAAAGGGTATGGCCACAGGCAGGTAGGGGAGCGCATGGGGAAGACCCTCAAGAAATCCTAACGTTGGTAAAGGAAATGAGATGGTAAAGTTTGCGGAATCTGAGAGGTGGAGCTTTCCAGCAGGTATCACCCCTGCAAGATAGAGTAAATAAAAAATCGCTGTGCCAAAACCCACGGCTGCCAATGCACCGGGGATTTTAAACGGGAACCGCACCTTGGCAATAAGGGTCATGAGGATAATGCCGAATGAGATAAAACCCACAATAGGATTGGCAAATACCTCCAGCGAAGGGAGAAAGGCAATCAGAATAAGCGCCACTGCTGCTATTGAACCAAGAAGCCCTGCCCTTGGCACATTCTTTCTTATGGACGGCCCTATCCATGCGCCTATGAGCTTTATAACGCCCATTGCAACAACCACGGCCATTGCTATCTTCCATGAGAGCAAGGCATCCTTTGTGGCGAGAAACGCAGGGCCTATAACGCCGAATGTAAGGCCAAAGGTGGAGGGGGTATCAAGTCCAAGTGGCATGGCTGTAACATCATCGCGGCCTGTCTTTTTTGCAAGCCTTATTGCCATCCGGGTGTAAACCAAATCACCTATCAGAACTCCAATGGCAGTGCCGGGAATCATTTTGTAAAGAACTATATCAGCAGGAAATTGAAATACGCCAATGAGTATTCCGGCCATAATGACCAGATCGCTCATGTTGTCGCCCATGAGGCCGAAGAATGCGTTTATATCACCGAGGCGAAACCAACGGTATGCGGGTTTTTGCATAAATTTTAAAAGGGTTCCGGGGATAGAAGGATAGAGGGTTAAAGGTAAAAATATTTATGCATATGCGTTCGTACTGATACCACGCCCGCTTGACCCCTGATCACAGGCCCCTGCTTTTATAATCATTCTGACCCCTAATCCCTGATCCCATGTCCCTGCTTTTTCGGCACCTTTTCCCAATCCTTCATAAACCTGTCAATGCCAATATCCGTAAGCGGATGTTTGGATAACTGCTCTATGACCTTGAACGGTATTGTGGCCACATGCGCGCCTGTGAGCGCGGCATCAACCACATGCAGCGGATGCCGTATGCTGGCGACAATAACCTCTGTTGCGAAATCGTAATTTTCATAAATGGTCATAATCTGGTCAATCAGTTCCATGCCGTTCTGCGAAATATCATCTAATCTGCCAACAAACGGGCTTGCATAGGTTGCCCCTGCCTTTGCAGCCATGAGCGCCTGCGTGGGCGAGAATACAAGCGTTACATTGGTCTTTATGCCTTCTTTTGCGACAACCTTGACAGCCTTGAGGCCTTCAAGGGTCATTGGTATTTTCACTACAATATTTTTGTGAATCTTTGAAAGCTCCCTGGCCTCCTTAATCATGCCCTCTGCATCAAGGCTCACGGCCTCTGCACTTATCGGGCCATCCACTATGGAGCAAATCTCTTTTATAAGGTCTTTAAAATTCCTTCCTTCTTTGGACACAAGAGACGGGTTTGTGGTTACACCGTCCACAAGCCCCCATTCATTCGCCTTTTTAATCTCTTGAATATTTGCAGTATCAATAAAAAATTTCATGCTTACCCCCCCCTTATGATTTTCTTGACTTGTTTCGCTGTTGAGTATAAATTAAACGATGTTATTATTCAACCCTTGACAAAATAAATAATTTTATCTTTAAGATAAAATTAGGAAACAGGTTTAGTTAAAACTAAACCTGCTATTTTGTCAAGGGTCAATCCAAACTTGCCGAAGTGGCGGAATGGCAGACGCGCTAGATTCAGGTTCTAGTGGGTGAAAGCCTGTGGGGGTTCGAATCCCCCCTTCGGCACCAAGTTTTGTAGTATGCCCATTTATGGGCGTAGTTGAAAAGAGGGCTTACGCATAAAAACGCCGATGAATCGGCAACTACAAGTCACAGGCTGTTTAATATATTCTTGAAATGTATGGCCGCTGCCGTATCCCCGCTTATCTCCAGCTTTCTTGAAAAGAATACAGTATCAGGGTCTTCCTTGCCTAAAAGCAGACCAAACAATATTTTGGTCTCACCTCTCATAACAACATCAGGCTCCTTTGCAAGATGGGGGATAATTTTTATATCGCCGTCTTTGATATAAAGGAAAAATTTTTTGCCCAAGTCCGAGGCTTCAAACAGAAAGAGCTTTCCATCAATTTCCTTTAACCTCTCCTTAAATCTTTTGTTGCTGTCAACAATAGCGCCCATAACAGCGCCCATGCCAATTGCCTCAATCCAGAGGGGCATAACGCGAAAGGCAAGAGGCAAGAGGCGAGAGGAAAGAGGTAAGATTTTTTCTTGTATCTTATTTCTTGCTTCTTGCGTCCTACTTCTGACTTCTGACTTCTGACCCATGACCCTGTCCTTTATCTCCGAACCCATGCCCCACCTTTATGCGAATGAGCTTCCCCGCCTATACTCCTTTCTTCTTTTCAGCATCACTCAAAATCTTCGCGCTTTTTTCATATTTGGTTGTCCTGTTCCTGCCCATAGACTTTGAGCGATACAACGCATCGTCAGCAGAGTCTATCAATTCCTTTATTGTAACTGCTACGGTTGGATAACAGGATACCCCCAGACTTATAGTTACCCCTTCAGCAGCAGTACCATCTGTTGCTATTGTGCAGTGTTCTACAGCTATTCTTAATTTTTCTGCTACCTGAAACGCCCCTTCAATATCAGTATTCGGAAGTAAGACAACAAATTCCTCTCCGCCGTAACGCGCCACAGTGTCAGAGTTGCGGACGGTTTTAACAATAATATCAGCAACAAGTTTAAGAACCCTGTCTCCAAAGGAATGACCATGTGTATCATTGAACTTCTTAAAGTGGTCTATATCCAGCATGATGAGGCTCATGGATTGCTTATATCTCTCGGCAAGGGCCATCTGCCTCTCCATGGTTTCTTCCAGAAACCTGCGGTTATAGAGACCTGTCAGTGGGTCTCTGATGGAGAGCTTTCTATGGGCATTAAGAAGCCTCATGCTGTTTACAGCAGGGGCAATCGTGTTTATATATGATTCTATGGTAAATTGCCTCTCAGGAGAGAAATAGCCCTTTTCCATGTTAACAAGGTGTACCCACCCCAGAATAGCTCCGCCTGTGGTTACAGGGAGGCAGGCATAGCTCCCCTTGTCCTGAACTACCTCCTGATACGGACACCTATAATCTCCTTCTACATCATTAACCACAAAACTCTTGCCCGACCTCACTGCCCTGCATAAACGGGCGTCCTGTATAACCTTAAGGTCATAAGGGGAGGGGGCGCAGAACGGCAGAATGCCTTCCTTATTCTCATAAGAGGCGATAATCTCGGTTAGATTCTCGCTGTTGTTGAAACTTACTGCAAGAATCCTGTCTAAATGGAAATGACCGGTTAAGAACTTGATTAGTATAGCATAGCACTCCTTCTCCGAGACCTCATCGCCTACAAGGCTTCCAAACTGCACAAGATGCCTAAGACGCTGAAGCTCTATGTCCAGCCTCTCCTGGGTATTGTGAAGCCTTTCAGACATTGTTACAAATGAACTTGATAATAACCCAAGTTCATTTTTAAGGGCCAGATTATCCTTCACAATCTCTGTCGCTTTCTCCCTGTCCTCTTCCCTATCAAACATATCCATCGCCTTCTGCAGCTTTGAGATAGGGTTTGTAATCTTTAAACCAAAAAAGAATATTATAGGGATAGCTATGGCATAGATAGCTACGGTTAATCCTACCATTACGACCCTCATTTTAATTAGGGTCCCCATAAGTTCCTTTTTGTTCTCTGACTTGATAATAACCCAGTAATCTTTTTTATCTGTTGGGTTCGGAAAGATTGGTTGGTATGCTACTAACTCATCATTTGGACTATAAAACCAGTACGACCATGTACTTGGCCAACCTGACCCTGTATCCACATAACCTGACCTGCCATTGAGGATTGTTGAGGAATATTTAGGATAATATTTTTGCAGCCGTTCTTCCTTCCTATCCTCTATATAAAATCCCCACTCAATATCCTCATTGGGATGGCTCAAAAAATAACCATCTTTATTGACAAGAATAATCCGCTCATTACTCCCCTTAATCTCCTTCAAGAACCCCTCTCCAGACACATCTATCATGATAACGCCGGCCCTGTCCCCTGAGCCATTGAAGACAGGCTGGGCATAATGAATGACAGGCTTAAAGGACGCTCTTACCTTGCCATGCTCTCTATTAGGTTCTAAGGGTGATACATATACCTCCCCTTTATTAAGCTTCATAGTCTCCTTAAAGTATGTTGCATCAGCGTCATTCTGAAAATTATCTTCAGGAACAACAACAGCCTCTTTACCATTAAAGTCTACTCTTACAATCTCCCTCCCATCATTTCCTCTATAACTTATCCTGTCATATACCCTCTTTGCCCTCATAAAATTAACAAACTCATTTTCAAGATTCATACGCCATATGGTTACACCCTTCCCGCTCCCGGTCTCTATGGCTGTAACAAGGCCCTTCATTGTATCGCCTGCCAGGACATCTATCTCCGCCACAACACCTCTCAGAAATGAGCTTATCTTCGCATCCTTATCCTGCACACTACCAGTGAGGGATGCCGCACCATTGATGGTTGTATACTTCTCTATCAAAAGATCACTCATAACCCCGATAACAACAAGTGGGATTGTAACGAGAAGAACAAATAACAGGGCAAGCCTATTTCTGATGGATTCAAACATATATCTCACCTCTTCTTCACAACCCTTCCGCACTGGCCACTAATGCAAAAGGCTTTATAAGCTGTATGGCAGTTGACACAGGTCTTTGTGGCAAGCGGGCCGTTCTTTGTAGCAATATCACCGCCTGTTTCGGTAAAGACGCCATATACAGCCACACCCCCTTTATGGCCCAGAACAAAGAG
>JACRML010000047.1 GCA_016214995.1 Deltaproteobacteria bacterium | reverse complement strand
AGCATCAATCTTTATTGTGCCGGCTATATGGTCTACTTCCCCGCCCTTAGATTCTGGTCCTCTTGGCTCAATCAGAAAGACATCACTGTATGAGGAAATATCTATATCTTTACAGTTTTTACAAACTCCGCAAAAATCATTGTTAAATCCCACGTCTCCTGCTTTGTTAAATGTGGGATTATCTTTCATGGCAGTGCAGTTAAGCGCCTTTGCAATGGAGATAGCAATAAGTCGTTTGCCAATCCCTTCGTGCCCAACAAATAAAAATGAATGAGCAACTTTGTCGTTTGAAATGGCCTTTTTTAAAATACCTATTTCTCTATTATGTCCTAAAATATTCTTGAATGGCATAAAAATACAGGAATTATGAATCAGGAAGTAGAAATTAGAAAGGAAAAAAACTCTTTCCTATTTCCTCTTTTCTATTCCCTCTATCTCTAAATATTTTTCAATTATACCACATATCTCCTTGTGAATTACAGGGATATCTCTATTTCCGTTTATAACCTTAATTCTATCCGGCGATTCTTTAGCCAATTGCAGATAGCCGTCCCGTATACGTTTATGAAACTCTATATTTTCTCTTTCAAAGCGGTCCTCCTTATTACCGCTTGGCCGGGTATCTATCCGTGTCAATGCACGTTTCAATCCAATTTCAGGCTGACAATCTATAATAAATGTAACGGTTGGCATTACGCCCTGAGTTACCCACCTATTAAGGCTGGCAACCGCCTCAAGGTTTAGGCCCCTGACATAGCCCTGATAAACTACAGTAGAATCTGCAAATCTGTCGCATAAAACTATTTTTTCATCAAGGAGTGCAGGCTTTATTACCTCGCTAACCAGTTGAGATCTGCAAACTTCATAAAGTAAAAGCTCTGACCATGGAGCAATGGCTTGGCCTTCCATATTTAAGAGCACCCCTCTTATTTTTTCGCCAAGTTCTGTTCCACCAGGTTCTCTTGTAGAAACAACATTGAAGCCTTTCCATTCCAGATGCTCTTTCAACATCTCCATCTGTGTTGTTTTTCCGCTTCCCTCAACTCCTTCGAATGTGACAAAAAGGCTCAAAGTAACCTCCTAAACTGTAAACTGTGAACTACCTTTCACTATTAGTCTCTTAGACTATTAGACTCTCTTTCAGGACATCCCTTGCTGACACAAGGTGTCTAGACAGTTCCAATTCCTCCGCTGTCATGCCAATGGCAAGGCCAACCAATTGAGCAAGATGAAAGACTGGCATACCTATCTTCAGATTTAATTTTTTCTCTGCCATACCCTGATAATTGTCCAGATTTATATGACAGAAAGGGCATGGCGTAACCATGCAATTTCCACCTTCATTTTTAGCATCCAAAAGCCTCTTTCCCGTCATCTCCACTGCCGTATCCTCTGTTATTAGATCCATCTGAAATCCGCAGCACTTGGTTTTTCCATCATACTCTACTGTCTCTGCCCCAAGTGTTGTAATGACCGCATCCAGAGACCAGGGCCTCTCAGGGTCATCGAAACCCAATGCATCTGACGGCCTTAAAGAATGACACCCATAAAATGGGGCTATTTTCAGATTTTTTAACGGCTTTACCACTTTCTTTTTCAAGTTATCCAAACCATAATCTTCTGCTAAAACCCAGAGGAGTTGTTTGATTTTTACAGTTCCATTGTATCTTATATCTGCGCATGCCAGCACTTCATTGGTTCTTTTTAAAAGTTCTGTGTCATTTTGAAGATCTCTATTCGCTGTTGACATAACCATAAGGCATGTTGAACATATAGTCATTATATCCATGCCCATTTCCTCCGCCTGGGCAAATATCCTGGAATTAAGGGCAAGAGAAAGATCGTAATCGTAATCTGTTACAAGGCCTGCGCCGCAGCAGTTTGCCTTTGGCATATCATAAAGCTCAATACCCAGGGCCTTTGCAACCTTGAGAGTTGTTGAGTTCGCCTCTTTTGTTATTGCCTGAGAAGCACAGCCGGGATAATAGGCATATTTTAAAGTTTTAGACATAACGACATAAATTCAAAATTTTAATATCTAAATCATAATTTTCAATAAAATATCAAATAACATAAATTAGAAATTTAGTCATTGGGTATTTCATTAGAAATTAGATATCAGGGCTTTATGTTTTTACTTCTCCACCTTAACCTCAGCCTGCTTCTTTCTCTTCTTTACCTCCTCATATATTTTCTTCACCTCTTCAATTTTTTCAATCTGTGGAAATATCAGCGGCATTGGCATCTTGCCGTGCATCTCCATCCTAAACCCAAAGGGTATCATGCCTATGGATCGCAAAAACCCAAGCGTCTTGAAAGTCATTGCGGCTTCATCCAGTCTGCCCACCCTCTTAACGGAATCAACCATTGACTCTACATGTTTTGCACCATGATTATCTATAACTCCTTGATTTATTGCCTCTGCCCTTAATCTTTCTATTGCCTGAAGCGGCGCTACATCTTTTGGGCAATACTGAGTGCAGTTGACGCATCTTACGCAATCCCACATACCATGCGCCTCGCTGAGCTTTTCCAGCCTTTTTTTCTTATCCACTTCCCTTACGTCGCCCACAAATCTCCATGCCTTTGCCAAAGCAGCAGGGGCAATAAAACGCTTGTCTATCTCCAATGTGTTGCATGCTCCATTGCAACAGCCGCACATGATACATTTGCTGGAATTATTTATCTTGAGAACAGTCTGTTTGCTGACCGCTGACCGCTGACCGCTGATAGCTGTTTTACGATTCAGCCACGGCTCTACCTTATTTATCTTTTCCCAGAAGGTATTAAAATCTACAACAAGGTCTTTTATTACCCTGTGGTTAGAAAGAGGCTCAATAATAATTTCTTTCCGTTTTTTATATTCAGCGATAAGATGTGTTTTGCAGGCAAGTTTTGGAAAACCATTTATATTCACAGCACAGGAACCGCAGATAGCGCTCCGGCAAGACCGTCTGAATGCCAACGTCCCATCCTGTACATCCTTCACAAGATGAAGGGCATCAAGGATAGTCATACCCTCTTTTGCCTCTATGTCATAGGCCTGGAGAAACGGCTCGCACCAGCCTTTACCCATAGGGTCGCAGCGTGAAATTTTTATTTTAATCTTCATCTTACGAATCCATTTATAATGAACTACCCCGCAGCAAGCTGCGGGGTATCTGAAAACACCTCACAGAAGCTACAATTGTTGTTGATACAAAAAAAATTACGAAGCAAGCTTCGGGGAATTAGACCCGAAGTGATTAAATCTACCACCGATATAAGATACTGTCAACCTTTGCCAAAATAAGCAGTTTGGCCATTGACTTATACCCCAAAAATAGACTTTGATTTTTGGGGAAACTGGTAAGTTGCCTGCCAGACAACACACCCCTAAATCCCCTCTCGAGAGGGGACTAAAGGGGTGTGTTATTTGCGACGAGCCGTATGTTCACCGATACGGTGAGGAGCAAAAATGCGCCGACAACAAAGTCGGGGCACCCAAACAAAGCTTGGGGCGGACAAATCGCCAGTTTCTAAAATAGCGAAGTTTTTAATCGCTATTTTACGGCAGTTGCTTGACAATATTATGTGATGTATGTAATTATGCAAATAAGAGCAAAATAGTTACATGCAAAAAGTACCATAAAATTTCACAGAAAAGGGGTTTTAATAATGATTGCAGCAACACAGCTTAGAGTAGGCATGAGCATTCTATACAATGGAGAGCCGCATCGGGTGATGAGCGTCCAACACATAACGCCAGGCAACTGGCGCGGCATGGTGCAGACAAAACTAAAAAACCTCAAAACCGGCTCAACCATTGAGAACCGCTTCCGCTCAGAAGATAAACTGGAAAAGGCCCGTCTCGAACAGCATGAGATGGAATATCTCTACAGCAGCGGCACAGATTATCATTTTATGAATACAGAAAACTATGAACAGGTGTCTCTTTCTGCGGAAGAACTCGGCGATAATGTCTCTTATCTTATCCCGAATATAAGATTTATGGTTGACTTTTATGAGGGCAGACCTGTAGGCATAGAGCCTCCTCAGATTGTGGAGCTTAAAGTGGTGGATACTGCACCAAATCTCAAAGGTGCAACCGTTACAAATACACTGAAGCCAGCGACCCTTGAAACAGGGCTGGTAGTAAATGTCCCGGCATTTATTGGTATCGGCGAAAAGATACGAATAGACACCACAGAATGTAAATACATAGAGAGGGCCAAGTAGGCGGGTAATAACAAGCCGTTTGTTTTTTAGGAGCTTGTTGAAAAACTCAACAATCTCTGATTACACAGATAAAGAATCAGATTACACAGATTAAAACTCCTTGAAATATCTGTGTAATCATTTTTTATAATCTGTGTAATCAAGGCTGTTGGTGTCTTTTTCAACAACCTTTTAGGCAATAATAATTTTCCAATATACGAGTAAGATATTATTAAAGGCTACTCTACAAATCTGCCTGTTTAGATTATTCACTCTTCATTGCCTCTATCAAAACCTTTGCAACCTCAGGCCTTGAAAATTGCGGTGGCGGCATTGCCCCTGTCCTTAACATATCCCTTACCTTTGTTCCTGAAAGGGTTACATGGTGGCTGGAATCATGAGGACAACTTTTATATGATGCCATGCCCTCACACTTTTTGCAGTAAAATGTGTGGTCAAAAAACATTGGAGTTATACCTATTTCCTGCGGGTCAAATTCGTCAAATATATAGTGCGCATCAAATGTGCCATAGTAATTGCCAACGCCTGCATGGTCTCTTCCAACAATGAAGTGTGTGCAGCCGTAGTTTTTTCTTATAAGCGCATGGAATATCGCCTCTTTAGGCCCTGCATATCTCATGGCCGCGGGGTTTACAACAAGCGCAACCCTGTCTTTGGGGTAATAGTTTTCAAGCAAAACTTCGTAGCACCTCACTCTTACTGCAGCAGGAACATCATCGCCCTTTGTCTCACCGACAATCGGATGAATCATAAGACCGTCAACGACCTCTAATGCACATTTCTGAATATATTCATGCGCCCTGTGTATGGGATTTCTCGTTTGAAAGCCAACAACCCTCTTCCATCCTTTTTCTTTGAAAAGGTGCCGTGTCTCTTTAGGGTCAAGTCTGTATTTTAAAAAGCTCTCCTGCTTTACCCTGTGTATAACCGATACTTTTCCCCCAAGCAGTATATCACCCATCTCATACACCTTTGCAACGCCTGGATGCGCCATATCCTTTGTACCGTAAACCTGAACAGCCTCTTTTTCCTTATCGTGATTAAATTTTTCATCAATATGAAGCACAGCCAGCATCTCGCCATCTTTATTGACAAGGCTGACATCTTCGCCTTCTTTTAAATTCTTAGCCTCATCCTTTGTAACTGACAATGTAATCGGTATTGTCCATGGAAGGCCGTTTGAGAGCTTCATATTATCCATCACGTTGTGATAGTCATCCTTTTTCATGAATCCTTCAAGAGGGCTGAAGGCGCCTATTGCAATCATCTCAAGGTCAGATACCTCCCTGTCATTGATGGCTACCTTTTTTAATTTTTGTGCCTTGTCCGCAAAGGCCTCTCTTTCCTTTCCCTCTAGAATCCTATTCACAAGTTTGCCGCCATGCGGCTCAATCAAAGCTATCATTCTTTATGCCTCCTTTTTCTAAAGATAATTACGAATTAGGAATTAAAAATGCCAATGAAATACAATTCATAATTCGTAATTTCTAATTCTTAATTGTATTTGTATGTATTCCGCACTCCTTTTTGTCATCCTCTTTACTAAACCATCTCCATCTGCCAGAACGTGGAAGTTCACCTTTAACAAGAGGTGTTGAGCATATGATACAACCTATGCTGTCATAGCCCATATCAAACAACTTGTTGTATGGCAAATTGTTTCCTCTTATATACTCCCATATCTTGTCCATGTTCCAGTCAGCCAATGGAGCAAGTTTTAAAATCTTTTTTCCATCATCTTCAATAATAGATGCCTTTGGCACTGCCTTTCTGTAATCTGATTGGTCTTTTCTTAATCCTGTTATCCATACATCCAAAGTCTTCAAGGCGCGTTTGTTTGGTTCAACCTTTCTAACAAAACAGCAGTATTCCTGCTTTGCCTTATCCGTAAAAAACAGATACTCGCCAAACCTATCCAGCATGTTTCTTAATGTGTCATTATTCGGCATAAACCTTTCAATGGTCAAACCATATTTTTTCTCAGAGGCTTTGATCGCATGGTATGTCTCCGGATGAAGCCGAAGGGTATCAATGGTAAACACCCTGAATTTTTTCACATGCCTGCTCGCAAGGTCTAAAATTACAGTTCCGGTTAACTGAAAACTTGTACCTATAGCAGCCCTCTCCCTAAAATTTTCAAATGCCCACTTGATGAGCTTATCGGCAGGCATTGAATTCAATTTGTTAAGCGTTTGTTGTGTGATTTCTTCAATTTTCATAATAAACCCAAAATAGACATTGATTTTTGGGTAAACCTGCAAGTTGGCTGCCGGACGAGGCAGAGGCCATTTTTTGCTCTTGATTTCATTTAAAACTAATTCCTTAAAATTGTCAAATATATATTTGTGACTTTAAAAATATGTAACTTAATATTTTAACTCCCGAAAATAGACTTTGATTTTTGGGCAAACCTGCAAGTTGTCCCCGATAGATTCATTGGGGACAGAGGCCATTTTTGCGACAAGCCGTAGAAAGAAGGTTTACGATGAAATAAGTGAACTACCCGCCAGCAAGCTGGCGGGCTCTTTATAGAACCTGCCTGGTTAGGTTAAACAAAAGGGGCGGCTGTCCGCCACTTTGTCCACAGGTTTTCTCATGACTCTTTGACCCTTTGACTCTCTGACTCTCTGACACTCTGACTCTTTGCCACTCTGAATCTCTGACACTTTGACTCTTTGACACTTTGTTTTTACTGTCCAGCACGAACAGGCCATACATAGAAGGTACTAGTCTTATCGGTGCCGCTCATATAGCCATACCACATACTGACGCGCCACGCGCTGGTCGTACTGCCGGCATAGGTAGTAGACGACCAGTAGTTGCCGGCCGGCACATTGCTGAAACCTTGTGTGTTAAGCCAAGTAGCTGTGTTGTTCTGCTCTGCATTTCTCAGGCTTTCCAGCTCATTCACATTAGGCAGACGCCAGTCGCTGTAGCCGCAGAGCGTTAGGTTGTTTGCATAATTCAGGGCATTTTCCCATGTCTGTGTTGTGCTGTCAGGCGCTTTTACCCACATAAGGCCTGTAAGATTGTCTGTAACACAAAGCCATGTGCCATCAACGGTAAACCTCGGGATCGGCCATGCAGCGCCTTCTTGCAGGTTACCATCATCACCAGTGGCATAACTTGTGGTCTGGCCTGTCCTAGGTAAATCCGCAGTCGCTCCCCCTCCAGCACGAACAGGCCACACATAGGAGGTACTAGTTCCAAAAACGACACTGCCCACATCGCCAGACCACATATTGACATCCAACGCGGTTGTATCCCTGCCAGTAGACGACCAGTAGACGTCGCCCTGCACATTGCTGAAACCTTGCGTGTTTAACCATGCGGCAGTGCTGGTTTGTTCATGGTTAATGAGGCTTCTAAGTTCCTTTACGTTCGGCAGACGCCAGTCGGTGTAGCCGCAGAGGGTTAGGCCGTTTGCATAAGTCAGGGCAGTTGCCCGTGTCCGTGTTGTACTGTCAGGTGTTCTTACCCACATAAGTCCTGTAAGATTGTCTGTAACACAAAACCCTGTGCCATCAACGGTAAACCTCGGGCTTGGCCATGCAGCGCCCTTTTGCAAATCCCCATCCTGCCCTGTGTTTGTGCAGCTAATTACACCGCCTGCAGCATCATAGCATGTGGTCCGGCCTGTTTTGGGGAGAGTGATTGTGGGGGGATTGATTGGACTAATGGTCAACGTTGTTGAGCCTGAGATGCTACCTGATGTTGCTGTAATTGTAGTTGAGCCCACACTAACAGTTGTTGCCGATCCAGAGACGCTGATGATTGCCTTTGATGTATCCGATGAACTCCATGTTACTGATGATGTTATATTCTGTGTGCTGCTGTCTGAATATGTCCCTGTAGCTGTAAACTGCCCTGTTGTGCCAAGGGTAACACTCGGATTTGCAGGCGTTACAGCTATGGAGGCCAGTGTCGCTGTAGTTGTTCCACCGCCACCGCCGCCGCCCCCGCTGCCGCAACCGGTAAGTGAGAGAATAAGAAAAAGAACCGTTAGCAATCCCCGATAGACTTGTCCCCGAATGTTTCCATCGGGGAAACATTCTGGCACAGGCAAATAAAATAATCTTTTCATAGCTGCTTCCTCCTTTGATTGATTTATCTCGTTACTAAGCTCTGTTTAGTAACGCAATTATTAACAGTCTCAAAATAGTATTTGCAGACTATTGTCCTTTATCCGTCATGCCCGAGGACTTTAATCGGGCATCTATAAACAGGATGCTACTGGATTCCCGCTAAAGACATGCGGGAATGACAGCTATAATATAATGTACAGACTATTATGAGACCCTTATTATCAGGAAGCTCAGCTTCCTTTACAAATGCGTTCCCAAGCCGGAGCTTGGGTGGGAACTAGAAGACAAAACAAAAAAGCCGTTTTCCTGTTTCAGGAAAACGGCTTTGGTTATTTTAATCCCCGATAAAAACATTCGGGGACAAATAAAAAGATTTAAAAGGGTTGTGAGTGAGTGAGTGCAATTTGGGTGCCATAGACGACCCCTTTATGATTTTATCTCAACTGCTGCATATGTTATACTTCTACATTATTTCATTGTCAAGCCGTAAAATAGCAATTGACCCCCGCTATTTTACAAACCTGCGATTTGGCTGCCATACTTCGTTATCGGCCAATTTTTGTTCCTCACCGTATCGGTGAACATACGGCTCGTCGTAAATAACACACCCCTTTAGTCCCCTCTCGAGAGGGGATTTAGGGGTGTGTTGTCTGACAGCCAACTTACAGGTTTCCCCAAAAATCAATGTCTATTTTCGGGTCAAGTGGAAATTTTAATTTTAAAAACTTGACTTTACTATTATGGTAGTTTAATATTGACCATCTATTGCGGGGTGGAGCAGTCCGGTAGCTCGTCGGGCTCATAACCCGAAGGTCGCAGGTTCAAATCCTGTCCCCGCTACCAAAAATACTCCTGTTCTTCAATGGGTTAGAGGCTGTCAGAGAGAAATCTCCGATGGCCTTGATTTGCTTCAGAGATATACCAGCCATAACATTAAGCAAATAGCCCCTTCCGCATACGCCAAATCTGTTCCAAACTAAATATAAATCTCTTTCAGAGTTAGCCGGTTCCGCTATTTCTAATGATTCAAATTTACTTCGGCTTAATATCACAACTGATTATAGTCATCAAAACAACAACAAAGAAATGGTTTTTTCATAGCCATAAAATTAACAAATCAGTTGCAAAGCGTTTCCCTCAATAGTATTATCCTATTGCTATTTTTGGATTATACTGGTGATAATGTGAAAAATAATATTATAACCCGCGCCAAAAAACTTTTCACTCCTGCGCTGGTCTTTCATACCGATATTATTGTAAAAAAGGCTCAAGGGCTTTATGTAGAGGCAGCGGATGGCAAAAGATATATGGACTTTTCCTCCGGCCTTGCAACAACCAACATAGGCCACTGCCCGCCAGAAGTAATTAAGTCTGTAAAGAAACAGTTGGATGAAATTATCCACTCCGGCTGCATCTTCCGATATCATTCAGAGATTCTTTTTGCAGAAAAATTAAAAGAGATAACCCCCGGCGAACTGGATATGTTTTTCTTTTCCAACAGCGGCGCAGAGGCGGTTGAAGGGGCTATAAAACTTGCCAGGTTTGTAACAAAAAGACAAGGAATAATAGCATACACAGGCGCATTTCATGGCAGAACAATGGGCGCTGTCTCATTAACAACATCAACAGCGAAATACCGGCGGAACTATCATCCCCTCCTGCCGTCCATCTTCAGGGCGCCTTATCCATATTGCTACCGATGTTTCTTAGGCCAAAACCCCGACACATGCAGCATGGATTGTTTCGGCTATCTGAAAAAGATGCTGAGGCACGAGATAAATCCTGATGAAACAGCGGCAATTATTATTGAGCCTGTTCTTGGTGAGGGCGGTTATGCCGTGCCCCCTCTGAATTACATGAAGGAGTTAAGAAAACTTTGTACACAACATGGGATTCTTCTTATTGCAGATGAAGTCCAGACAGGGTTTGGAAGGACAGGCAAATGGTTTGCTTGTGAACACTTTGGAATAGTCCCTGACATTATGACCATCGCAAAAGGCATTGCCTCCGGCTTTCCTCTAAGCGCTGTTGTATCAACAAAAACGATTATGTTCAAATGGCCGCCAGGTGCACACGGCACAACATTTGGCGGAAACCCTGTATCATGCGCAGCAGGCATAGCAACTATAGAAACAATCAAAGCTGATAAACTTCTTGAGAATGCTGCAAAGGTTGGAAAATATGCCATGAACTGTCTTAAAGATATGCAAAAGAAATATCCTGTAATGGGCGATGTAAGGGGTTTGGGTTTAATGATAGGCATAGAATTTGTAAAAAGGGACAGAAGTCCAAACAGGGATTTTCTAAAAAAGGTTCTAAACAGATGTTATAAGAAAGGGCTTATCCTCATAGAATGCGGCATTGATAAAAATATAGTCCGTTTCATGCCGCCTTTAATCACAACTATGAAAGAGATGGAAAAGGCTCTGGAGATTTTTGAAAAAGCAGTGGCTAATTCTATGTCCTGATAGCATAATTATAGTTTATTTCTTATCCTCTTCCACTGCCGTTTTCAGCATATCCAGAATTCCAGGTATGGCCGATGTTACCATGTTCCAGTTCGGTATAAGAGGCTTACCCATTGGATTTTCCATAAATACCAGAGATGCCTCTTTAATCACTTCGGGTCTAATTCCCCGAAGCTTGCTTCGTAATTTTTTTTGTATCAACAACAATTGTAGCTTCTGTGAGGTGTTTTCAGATACCCCGCAGCTTGCTGCGGGGTAGTTCATTTGTATTTACAAACGCCTCCACTGCCTTTGCCTCCTCATGCCTGTCAAACACAAGACTGTTTATGGCCGCGTCCATCCGCAAAGATTGTATGCATCAATATTAGACTAAAAACAAAAAGTCGACCCAAAAAACGATACCGCTCTACACCCACCAATTATAGTCCTCAAAGTCCTCTGACGGCGCTGCAATGGCTAAATACCCTTTGGACGGCCACCGCTCAAGGCCTCTTTCGCCTCCATCAACTGTTATGAAGAACCTCATTTCATCGCCCTCTTTTACACCAAGCGTTTTGAACTGAATCTCAAACTCCACCACATCTTTAGCAGCGACAGACTCCATTTTCTTCTTTTCCACAAATTCGCCAGTTGCGCTGTCTTTCTCAAGCATTTTTGCATCAACCTTCTCACCTTCTACAGATATCTTAATTCTGATCATTTTGGGATAAAGGAAGTTTATAAACATCTCCCATTTCTGTTTATACGGAACAATAACATGGAGATAATCAAACCTTAAAAATAATGATTTAACATTAAAGCCGTATGAAATGCTGTCAACAATACCGCCCCTTGCCTCCCTGTGCATGGCAACACCATAATCCGTTCTTTCAAGCCTGCCGGCAGAAAGCCATTCAAAATAATTGGAAATCTCTCCGTCAATAAAAGGATTGATAAATGCCGTTGGTTTAACCGACGGCTCATAGAGCTTTTCTTCCAGCATTATTGGAACATCAAGAGACAGAGGCGGCTCTTTCCCTATAAGAAAATATACTTTCTTTATATGCTTCCTAAAGAGTTCATCAAACTCTTTATCGCTCATGGACGAGTGTTCATCTCCATACCACCAGAACCAGTCGCTTCCTTCTGCTGCGTATATCTCCTGCCATGCCAGCGCTATTTTGTTAGCCTCTTCCCCTTCTAACCTTTCACCTTTAACCTTTAACCTGTTTTCATATTCAATAAGCGCATCCCTTGCATCCTTTAAATAATCCCATGCAGTATTATCCTCGCTGTGGCCTATCCATATTTTAAAATTATGGTTTATCCATGAGCCTGAATAGAGCATTGGCAACTGATCCTTTGATGGATGATTGTTTAAATGTTCACTTACCGTTACCAGCTTGAAGAGTTGGTTGTTTGACAATCTCGCATACAAAGCGGTCAGAAAATCCCTGCCATCATTCTTGTAATACTCCCATGCATTTTCGCCATCCAGTATTATGCTTACAAGGCAGGCTTCCGGATCCTCAAGCGAATCATGTATCTTTGAAAGCCTGCCAATAAAATCCTCTGCCGCCTTTTCTGCTTTCCATGTGGTATATACAAACCCCACAAGGTCGGAAAGCACATGATCTCTGAATACAATAGACAACTTTTTTTCACCTGCTTCCGTATGATACGGCTTGTATAATATTGCCGGGTCAAGACAATGACCGCTGCTGTCACGTCTTATAACCCTTCCGAGAGAATTTTCAAGTATCTCTTCATCGGTAGCAATCCAATTTATGCCTTGATTAGCCATAATGGGCACAACAGCCTCGCTTACCGACCCTTCGGACGGCCACATCCCCTTGGGTTTTCTGCCGAATGTCTCCTGATGAAGTTTTATGCCCCTTCTAACCTGCTCCACAGCATCCTCCGGACAGGTAAATCTTTTTTGAGGCAGCTCCACCCCCAACATAGCCATCTTTGCCGAATGGCTGTCGCAGAGCAAAGGGAGTATTGGGTGATAATATGGAGAGGTCGAGATTTCAACAATCCCCTTTTCCTCCATCTCGCGATATTTAGGAAGTATCCGTTTGATTATGTCTTGTTGCTTTGCTATAAGTTTTTCCTTGTCTTCCTCTGTAAAACCCCTGCCTTTTTCTACAAGCCCTTTTAAAAATCTGTCAGTTTCTCTTATCGATGTATCTATCCATGCAAGATTAAACAACACCTGCAGATCCATAAAATCCTGCTCGGAAAAATAACGGAGTGTATTATCCATATCTTCCTCATGGTGGTAGAATCCTCTTTTTTTAAGGAGCTCCCAATATCCATGAAAAGGCCTTATCATACACTCCCAGTTTGCAAGGAAAAAATTATTTACGATAAAAACCTTATCTTCCAGCGTCAAGTCTGAAGGCGGCTTTAGTGTTAGGTTTAAAAACTTATCCGATGCCCTTCCATCTGCATAATCATTTATCTGTTCTATAAGCGATGGCACAAGATTAAAGGTTTGATGAAGAGATGGAAAATCCTCAAGTATTGCAACCATATCATAGTAATCTTTTGTCCCATGAAGCCTTACCCATGGAAGGATGTATTCACCTGTAAAAGGGTCCTTATAGAGAGGCTGGTGCATATGCCAAAGGAAGGCTATGTTGAGTGGTTTCATAAGCAAGGGGCACGAAGCAAGAGGCATGAGGCAAGATTTTTTCTGGCTTCTTGCCTCTAACTTCTTGCTTCTTACATTTGACTACTGACTTCTGACTACTGACTGGTAAATGCGGAGGTATCCGTGGTCGGTTACCAAAAACAAATGGTTGTAAGCAGTAGCCAGGGAGGCAGAGGTGGTTGAATCTATATTCTCACTCCATATCTTTTTTCCGCTAGCCATGTCAAATATATTCACATAACTGCCTACGGTATGTGAGAAAAGTGTTTCAGTTTTATAGTTAGATGCAATTACAAGATATTCATCTGTGGCAATAATGGAAGCAGGAATGCCCTGATTTACTTTTCTCCTCCAGATAATTTCTCCGATTAGTTTGTTCATTGCAAAGATGCTGCCGTCATAGCCTGCAATAACTATATAACTGCTGCCGATGGTAAAGTCGGAGATTTTTATTATATCAAATCTCCATTTTTCTTCGCCATTCTTTGCATCCAGAACAATAAAAACCCCATCTCCGTTGATAATATAGACAACGCCATTGTCTATTGTCGGCGTAAACCTTGCAGTACCAACCGTGCCTTCTCCTGTCACTTTTTTCTGCCAGACCTCGCGACCTGAAGACCTTTCCATAGCAACAAGATAGCCGTCGGTAAAGTTGCAATATATCCTGTCTTCGTATACTGCAGGTGAAGCAAACATCCTTCTCACTACTTTTTTTATATATGCCCTGCCATATTGCCACAGCTTCTCGCCAGTTTCAGCCTTTAAAGCATAAACTTTATCATCCGCAGAATTAAAATAAACCGTGCCACCATCTACTACAGGGGAAGAGGTTATCTCGGTTCTGACTTGAAACTTCCATATCTCACGGCCATCCTTGCTATCCAAACAATACAATATACCATCGCCTGTTCCAAAATATACCCTGCCGTCAGCCAGAGTTGGAGAGGATTCCACTGCGCCTGTTGTTGAAAATTTCCAAATTTTCTTTCCTGTTATCAAGTCAATGGCATAGAAAGATTTGTCTGCACTGCCGATGTAAATAACGTTATCAACTATTGCCGGAGATGAATGCTCTGTGGGTTCATAGGGGATAAAAAATTTATATATCGCTGCATCGGCAATCATGTAAGAAGCTGACAGAACAGGAGGCGGTATCATTTTATCTTCAGTCCGGCCCTGCCTTTCTTTGTTAGAAAGGTATGTCTCCCATGGAAAGGTTTTTATCTCCTTTTTAGCTATCTGCTCACCAGCACAACCTGTGAATAATAGACCGATTAAGATGCAAGATGTCAGATGCAAAATGCAAGTCTTTGCTTGAAACTTGAAACTTGAAACTTGAAACTTTTTATAATGTTCTTTGTAGTATCTCTTCAGCATTTCTTTTTATTCTCCCAAAATCTTCTTGTGTAAGCCCTGCTCCGATAACTATTTTAATTGCCGTTTCATCGTTTATAAGGTCGGATGGAGAGTGGGTGTCTGTATTCAAAACCATATTAACGTCAAATCGTTTAGCAATCGAAGCCACATGTCCGTTGGAAAGACTGTGCCCCTTTCTCGCCGAGAGTTCCAGATATACTGACCTTTCTGCCGCAAGTTCAGCATCTTCAGGACTCAATAGCCCTGGATGAGCCAATATATCCACACCTGCATTTATAGCCGCCCTGTTTGTCCCAGGAGCAACAGGCTCCACTATGGTCTCACCATGAACTAAAACAAGCCTTGCACCCAGCTCTCTGGCCTTTTTCACCATATGATCTATCTGCCGAGGCGGTATATGCGCCAACTCTACACCCGGGATAACCGGTATTGCCCCGCCGCCCTTTAATTCATTGCATACATTTACTATCCTCTTTATCACAAAATCAAGATTAGAGGCATCGCTGTGGTCGGTTATCGCAATGGCCTTATATCTCATTGCATCTGCCCTTCTCACAAGTTCAGACGGCAACAGATCTCCATCGCTTAATAATGAATGTGTGTGCAGGTCTATCATGTCGCTTCACTCCATTGATAAAATCAGAAAATAGAAATTAGAAATCAGAAATTAGAAAATCTCTTTCCTGTTTCCTATTTTCTATGGTTTTGCATTTTGCAATTTGCAATTTTATGTCGATATATATTCATCTTTCAGCAGATAGCCAAAAAATGTATTAAAAATCTGAAAAACCCTGTCTCTGTTCGCAGGCTCAAATATAAATATCTGTTCATCCCTTCTCATACCCAATATCTTTCTCAACTCTTCTTCCTGACCTCTGTCGATATCGTGGCCAACAGCAACGGTGTGCAGTATAGGGATCCGCCTTATGGAAAGAATATAGTTTTTAACTTCGGCAAGTTGTTTTATATCTTCTATATCTTCCTTATCACACAGTATCATCATGCCTATCATGTTCTTGGAAAATGCCTTCCACATAGGCTTCATCTTCTCATTCAGAGGAACAGCAAAAAGAACCACTTCCATACCTCCGTACAACTTTAATGTTGCTATATCTCCAAAAGGATTTTCTCTATGGATTGGAGATGTAATAAACTGCCTGTTTACTGAAAAACCAGGTATCTCTTTGCATGAATCCACAAGGCTCACAATGAGATTATCATTGGTGGATACTATGAATATCTTACCAAAGGTTGCAACCTCCATATCTTTCCATCTGGCGGCTACTTTTTCCCTTATCTTTAATGCCTGAGCAGATGTAAGTATTTCTCGCTCACCACCCGTTCGCTTATCTCCAGCCTTTTTGCCTTTAACCTCTTCTAAAACCCCTTTTCGTATTAAACCAGCCAAAGTCTGATATGTTTCATAATCAGGAAATGTACAATGGTCTATCAACTCCCCAATTACAGGATAATAATCTACCAGGAAAAGAACCTCATATATAATAGGCTTCAAACCCTTTGGCAAACTGGAAATATCCACCTTCAGCTTAATCTGTGAGTCAGGCCTCGGGAGCTGCTCCTTTGCCTTATTCCATTCATCATACTGACGCATCCCCTCCATAAGGAGATTCCCTGCAGAACGGTGGATCTTTTGAGGCACATCAATAGGCTTTGGTAAAAACTCAAATTTGCCATCATGCCATGATAACAGTCTGAAGAGCGCTTTTTCTTTTTCCATATTCTCTATAACTGCATTTTGTATAGCCCCTCCTTTTATATAAATGAGGCCTTCTTTATTTTCATAAGAAACCTTTAACACACCCTCTTTCCTGTTCAGATGAAGTATCTGCAACAGGTCTCCGAGTGAAATATGCGACAGCCTTCCTTCAATTTCCTTATCTCCAATTTGAGCCTTGATATCTCCTTGCTGGACAACAAACACTCTGTTGATCCTTCTCAATATTTCCTCGCTTTTTACCGGTTGAAGCAGAAGAGAATCAATATCTCTGCGGAAACCTTTTATCTCAACAGTCTCCGTGCCTATAAAAATAAAAGGCATCTCTGCTGTATGTGGATTGTTTCTCATTATTTGAAAGACCCTTTCACCATCTATAACAGGAAGGTCTATCTCTATTATTACTATCGAAGGTCTCTCATTCAGGGCAATCTCAAGAACTGAGGCCCCATCCATTGCGGTAAGCATATTAAAACCCTTATCTTTCAGATACTCGCTGACAGATGTCAGAGTTTCATTATCACCGGATGCTATAAGAATTTTTTTGCTGTCCATGTGCGTTGCCAGTTAAGGAGTAAAGGCAAATATTGTTGAGGAGTTTATGGGTAAATAATCTTTAACTCTTCAACTCTCTCTAACTCCTTAACTCATTATAACTGTTCCTGAAGGGAATACTCCTTTTGAAATTTGTTTATCAATCCCTCGGTAAGATAGGGGACACTGGTATGAAAACATGAATACTGATCTCCCCACCTCTCTTTGCATACAACTGCATAGGAAAAATCTTCTCCTAAAAAAAATATAAAGAAGGTCTCTAATAGGCGGGAATCGGACAGATATATCGGGGTTGCATTGGGGAGATTCCATCTTTTCTCTTCCCCTTCTCCCACTATAAAAATCTTTGTAGCAGCAACACCTATGGTGTCTACGGCCTTTAGAATAGGAAGATTTGGTGAAATTTTCATCGCTCCGAGATAGAGAATACCCTTTTTATTCGGATCCCGTAATATCTCCTGGAATATCATCTCTTGCAGTCTATCAAGAAAAAAAGAGGGGAGGGCAAGACCTTTACCAATGTCAAAAGAAGTTATATCTTTTTCTTCAAAGCCTTTTCCTGAAAGAAGTATAGAAATAATCTCCCAAAATGGCTTATTCTCAAATCCTAATTTCAGCCACAGCCCTTCTCTCTGCTCCTGTATTCTTTTATCAGCAGCAGCCAGCAATTCGCCATATCCATTGCCATCCCTCGGATATGAAACATTAGAAAATATAATAGAGGCATACGGCTCGCCTTTTGTAGTTACATTCTCAATGGCCTTTTTAATTTTTCTTACAGCTATGCAGGAACCAAAGTAGTCCGTCTCAGGGAGTATTGCAACAATTTTTTTATCTTCAACCATTCCCATAACATCGCAATTTCTTAAGGTTTCCATCATTGTCTTTATAAGCTCTTTCAGAAAAGCCAGAATCTCATCTTTCCCCAGCTTCTTCTTAAGATTATTGAACCCTTCTATGTGTGTAAGAATGACAGAAAAGTTTTTATTGTATCTCTCTGTCCGTAATGCTTCCAGCTTACCGTATTCTGTTACAAAAAATGCGTTATAAAACCGGCTCGGAAATATTTTTTTAGATTCATCAAGAATATCAGCAGGGACTGTCCGTTTCTTTGCTTCAGTGGAAAATACAGTCTGCCATTCAACGTCTCCAGCCAAAGGAGGGGATGGATTTTCCGAAGTTTGTGATTCTTCCATGCCAAGAGAAAGGTTTTTCTCATCGATCGGCTTTACAATGTAATTGCTTGCACCTGACTTTAACGCCAGAGACTGCTGTTTATTATCATTATTGCCAGAGATGGCAGTTATCCACAAACCCGGATAAAGATGTCTGATACCGCTTATAATTACATTCGCCCTGGCGGTATCATCCATATCAATAATAACCGCCTCCACACCCTCTTTTTTCAAAACATCTAAAACATTCTTTTGATCTACATGCTCTACAACATAGCCCTTGGTGGAGAGTATTTCCCCAACCCCTGAACATGCGCCAATTGCCATAACCTTTTTAACCATTTAAAAATGACCTCATAAAAAACAGGCTAAAGGCGCAAGAAGGCAAAAGGCTAAAGGAAGGATAAAAAAATAATACTGTTTTTTCTTTAGCCTTTTGCCTTAAACCTTTAGCCTTTAGCCTCTCTCTCACATCTTATATTTCCCAAAATTCTCACGAGAAAGATTTTCAAGCATATCCAGCCACTCAGCCTTTCTATCCTCACCTTTATCTGTTCCCTCTTTGATATGGCTGACCTGTTTTCCCATGTCAACACTTTTTGATTTTTCTAAGACTTTATTTTCAACAAATATCTGAGAGTTTGTCCGCAAAGCAACAGCAATCGCATCGCTGGGCCTTGCGTCTATTGCATAGTGATTGTTTCCATAATTTAAATGAATCACAGCATAATAAACGTTATTTTCAATATCTGCTATCACAATCTTAGAAACACTTATGCCGAGATTTTTGAATATATCTTTTAACAGGTCGTGCGTCATGGGTCTTGCCATTTGGATTTTTTCCAATTCTGTTGCAATAGCGCTTGCCTCCAGAGGCCCTATCCATATAGGAAGAACGTTCTTGTCTTCTGTGTCCTTTAAAATAACTATAGGCACATTGGTAATCGGATCTATGGCAAGGCCAAAAACCCTCATCTCTAACAGCATGGCATCTCCTCGTCATTCATCAGTTAACAGATTAGGAAAAACGATTACACAGATATTGCAATGGGTTTTAATCTGTGAAATCTAAATTCTCTATCTGTGCAATCAAAGTTTGTTGAGTTTTTCAACAAACTTTGAATAGACTCTATTTTTATTCATTCCTTATTCATTTGTCAAATGATTTTTGCGTCTTTGTTCCCCGCTTGACATGGTTACGCGGTTACGGTCATATAACATTTGCTATAACCAGAATCATCATAACAGATAAGTATTGAACAAAGCAAGGCAAAGGGTCGGTAAACCATACCTGTCCTTTTGGACAGTTGACAGGTTTTAATAAATGAGCTATTATGGCAACAATTTTCGGTTATAAGAAAGAAATAGCGCCTGCCCAAAAATAGACATTGATTTTTGGGGAAACCTGCAAGTTGGCTGTTAGACAACACACCCCTAAATCCCCTCTCGAGAGGGGACTAAAGGGGTGTGTTATTTGAGACGAGCCCTCCCCCTTTATCCCCCTCATGGAGGGGGACAGGGGGAGGATACGGTGAGGAACAAAAATTGTCCGATAACGAAGTATGGCAGCCAAATCGCAGGTTTGTAAAATAGCGATGTTTTTAATCGCTATTTTACGAGTCTATGTTCGCCCGGCAGCGGATAACAGAAAACAGGGGATGTCTGATGCCAAGGATAAAACACATATTTTTCGTTTTTACCCTCATTCTTGTTTTTGCCTCTCCTGTATGGGGCCTTGATTTGAACTGTCCGGGCGGGACATGGTATCAGGTATCATCTCAAAGTGCAGATGCTAATAATTGTGGCGTTCCTTATCCATATACATTATATAGCTGTGATATTATTTCAGGAACTACTAAAACCCACTATGATTATTTTTGTACTAGTTGTCAAAGATCTTTAGGATCTCCTCCTTGCGGAGTGTGTAGTGATGCATGGCCTGTTGCTACAATACAGTTTATATCTACCTACGAATGGAAATGTCCATGCCCATCTGATGGCCAGACACAGTCATGCTATTCCGGCCCATCAGGTACGGAAGGCATAGGCGCATGCCGTGCCGGAACACAGACATGTCAGACCGGATACTGGAGCGCATGTCAAGGTGAAGTCCTGCCCCAGACCGAAATCTGCGGAGACGGCATAGACAACAACTGCAACGGGCAGATAGACGAAGGGTGCGAGCCTGGAGAGGTAAAAAACAACCTCGGAAGCGGCAGTGACAAGACCAATCCTGCGACAGAACCCTGCTTCTCAACAGCCAATTTCTCCACAGGAAATCTCTACAAAGACTATACCATTCCACTCGGCTCCCCGATAGAAACGTTCGGGGACAAGTTTTCAGACCTTGTCCTTTCCTACAACAGCCTTGATACATTTACAGGCCCCCTCGGCAAAGGGTGGACACACACATACACCGTAAGCTTAAGCTACATATCAACTACTTCCCTCATCTTAACAGAGGGCGATGGAAAGAGGGTAAAATACATCTCTCCAGACGGCGTAACCTATACCCCGGAACAGAGATTTGGCGATGCATCTACAATAACAAAAAATCCTGACAACACCTTTTTCCTGAGAAAAAAGAACGGCACAGTTTTTACATTCTCTTCCCCGATACAGGCATTCGGGGACATATCCGATGCAAGGCTTGCATCCATCACAGACAGAAACAATAATATCACAACCTTAACCTATACAAACGGCGAGCTTACCTCCATAACAGACCCCTATGATAGGACAGTCACCCTTGCCTATACATCCGGCAAACTCACATCCATAAAAGACCCTTTACTCAGAGAATACACCCTTTCCTACACAGGAGATTTTTTAACATCCATTACAGACCCTGAAGCAGGAAAGACAACATATACCTACGATGCAAACAACAGAATCCTCTCAGTCCAAAGCCCAAATGCCGGCATAACCGCATATGCCTATGATACCCAGGGGAGGATACTCTCCTCTCAAGACCCATTGGCAAACACAAAATCCATACAATATATAGACACAGAATCAAAGGCCATAATAACAGACAGAAACGGCAACATAGCTGCATACATCTACGACAAAAACCTCAACACCATAAAACAAAAAATAGACCCCCTCGGAAATACAACAGCATACACCTACGACACAAAGGGTAATGTTTTAACCATCACCAATGCTGACGCTGCAACAGAAACCTATACATACGACACCAACAACAACCCCCTTACCTTTACAGACAGGGGAGGAAATACATTTACCTATACCTATGAGCCCAATTACAACCAGATAACATCCATAACCGACCCAATGGGGAGAAAGACCCTCTTTACCTATGATGCAAATGGAAATCTCATAACAATCACAGACCCATTAAATAACACCACCACCCTCGCCTACAGCGCCAATGGCAGAATTACATCCATAACCGATGCCATGGGAAATGCCGTAACCATAACATACGATGCATGGGGAAACATCTTGAGCCTAAAAGACCAGCTAAATAACACCACCGCCTTTGAAACAGACACAATAGGCAATCTCAAGAAAATCATAGACGCCAATGCAAACCCCACAGCTTATACCTATGACAACCTCAATCGTCTCACTCTCCTCACCAATGCCCTTAGCCAAATAACAGCATTTACCTACACCCAATCATGCAGCTCCTGCGGAACTGGAAACAACCCCACCTCCATAAAAGACGCAAAACTCAACACAACCACCTTTACCTACGACCTGAACAACAGACTCACAAAAGAGACAGACCCATTAAACAATGCTGCAGCATACACCTATGACCCAAATGGCAACCTGAACTCAAAGACAGATGCCAATGGGAATAAGCTCATCTATGAATACGACCCCTTAAATAGACTCACCCTCAAATCCTTTCCTGACTGGAGTTATGAGATGTATACCTATGATTCCATGGGTAATATGATAACAGCAAGCAACCGGAACATAACCTACACCTATACCTATGACAATAACAACAGAATAACCAGTGTCACAGACTCAAACAACAGGACAATAACCTATCAATATGACCCCATCGGCAACAGAACCCAAATGACCATGCCCGATGGAACCATAACCAATTACGCATACGATGCAAACAACCGTCTCAGCCAGATAATTGCAGATGTAACTCAAAGCTTCAGCTTTGAGTATGACGCTCTCGGCAAACGCACAAAACTCCTCTATCCCAATGCCATGAAAACAACATACACCTATGATGCAAAAGCAAACCTCATAGACATCATGCACTTCCCCCGAAATAGCGGACACACCGAAAGGTTAGGTTATAATAGAACCTTAAAACCTTAGGAGGTGTGCAATGCAAGAGAGGAAAGTGAACAGGAAGTACGATAAGCAGTTTAAGGAAGAAGCAGTAAGACTTGTAATAGAGGGCGGCCGAAAGGTCACTGAAGCAGCCAGGAGTCTTGGGATACATGAGAACCTTTTACGCACATGGAAGCGGAAGTATCAAGAAGACCCGTCAGGCAGTTTCCCCGGGAAAGGGCACCTAAAGCCCCAAGATGAAGAGTTTAGGAAGCTGCAGAAAGAAAACGCCAATCTCAAGGAGGATAGGGAAATCCTAAAAAAAGCGTTGGCCATCTTCTCAAAACACCCCAAATGAAATATTGGTTCATAGACCAGCATCGTTGCACTTATGGGGTGCAGAAGATGTGCCTGGTAATAGGAGCATCACGTAGTGGGTATTACGGATGGAAGAGACAGCCTCAGAGCAAGAGGCAGCGGGAGAACGAGAAAATACTGATGGAGATAAGAGAATCACATAAGAACAGCCACAGGGCATATGGGAGTCCAAGGATCACCGAAGATTTACAGGCAAAGGGAACAAAGTGCGGCAAAAACCGTGTAGCCCGCCTGATGAAGCGTAATGGGATTGCAGGCAAAGCAAAAAAGAAGTTCAAGGCAACAACGAATTCTAAGCACAATCTTCCTGTTGCCGAGAACTTACTGAAACAGAACTTTGCAGCAGAAAAGCCCAATACCGTTTGGGTTTCAGATATCACGTATATTGGGACATTGGAGGGCTGGCTGTACATTGCAGTGATTCTTGATCTTTATTCCCGGCAGGTAGTGGGTTGGGCCATGAGTGAAAGACTGACATCGGATTTTGTGATTAAAGCCTTGTATCAGGCCATCGGGCTAAGAAATCCTGGATCCTGTTGTATATTTCATTCTGACAGAGGAGTACAGTATGCAAGCGCTGATTTCCGTAATGTGCTTAACAGCCATGGCTTTATCCAGAGCATGAGCAGGAAGGGCAATTGTTATGATAATGCAGTTGCTGAGAGCTTTTTTCATACCTTAAAGATTGAGCATGTGTATGACCACAGGTATGAAACAAGGGCAGATGCCCAACAGAGTATTTTTAATTATATTGAAATATTCTATAATCGTCAGAGGCGTCACTCAGCTATGGGGTATCGTTCCCCAGTATCATTTGAGCTCGAATCTATGGTAGCCTAACCTAACTTAGTGTCCTAAAATTCGGGGAAAGTGCA
>JACRML010000077.1 GCA_016214995.1 Deltaproteobacteria bacterium | reverse complement strand
TTTGCCGATATGAAATCCAAAACGCTTGGCGCCTTGCGACACATCGCAAAGAGGCCGGATAAAATCCGGGCATTGTTCAGGATGAATTCGACTATGTATGCTGCTTAGCATATGTATGTTCTATTATGGACTGCCCTATAACTAACCGTATTTAAAAATGCATCGTAAAACTGTCCACCCAAACCCGGCATTTGGTCATTGTAATAATCAACCGCTTCTTCAAATTCTTTATCAGATGGCGGAACTAAAATAATATTCACTTTTTAATTCTCGCACGAATCTGCTCAAGAGGTATCCCTTTTACACGCCCTTCTTTATAAGCCTGATACCTGTTTTCAGATTCTTTCACCCATATTTTTTCTATTTGTTCATCTGTTTTATCCAAACTGTCCAAAATAATTTCAGCCAAATGAATTCTATCAATGACATTTAATTCCAATGCGCTTGTCTTTATTTCTTTGGTCAGCATTTGTCTTCCTCCGTTTCTTTCAACTCGTTGGGTTGATAAAACCAACCCAACCTACCTGCTAACGTAAAAGTGAGGGGCTGCGCGCTTTTGCGCAGTCCCTCTCGACTGCCGGGTTATGTCTTTTTAATGTGCTTAACTGCATCAATGACTTGGCTCGTTGACAACAATTCAATTCCGATATTTTTCATTTCAATCCGCCCCTGATCGTAAAGACCAGAGACAGCATCATCTACCAGCACAACCCGAAAATCTCTTTCGCTTGCCTCGTAAATCGAGGTGCGTGGGCAGTTTGGAAAATTACATCCGGAAAATATAAGTGTTGAAATATTCTGTTTGCGGAGGTACTGCTCCAGAGGCGTATTGTAAAACGCGCCCCAGCGCGGTTTATAGATCATCACTTCGTTAGTACCGATTGTTTGGATACCATGAGAAAGCAGCAGGCCATCGTTAAGTAGTATTCCTTTTTGGGGAAGAATGTCCGATGCCAACTGACACCCAGAAGACCCTGCCAAAACCAAGTGCGCGCCCTTTCTTACAAGCTCTTTGCGGCATAGATCAACGTTCGATCCGTCAGCCTGATAGATTCGTACAATGTGAATAATTGGTCGCCCCGACAAACGAAAGGCGGCAAGGAGCGACTTCATACGTGGGAGAATTGCCGTCGTCCCTGGAATCTCGAATGGCTGACCATCAAGGGTGTCGCATTGTGTGTCAATCGTAATGAGAGCGGAATTTCTCCACTCGGGTGCCGTGTAATTTTCCATAGTCATCAATTTAGTCGGCATAACGCTGGGGCTGAGCCGCCGCGAAGCGGTCGGTTTCGTGCCCCTGGTTCTCCCGTAGCGTAGCGGAGGGAAGGGGCACCGGCTCAGCCCCAGCGTTCTCACTGAGCGGAGCGAAGGGAGAACCAGTTATTAGATGGACGGAATCCGTCCCGATAATAACTGAATTTGTATATTAGTGCGTGATGCGTTGCTCACGTATAACGCACACGCACAATGGGTATTTATCAAATACCGTCAATGATCCCATTCAAAGTCGCGCTCGGCCGCATTGCCTTTGCCGTCTTTTCCCGATTCGGGTGATAATAGCCGCCGATGTCCTGAGGCCTTCCCTGGCTGGCAGTCAGTTCTCCCAGAATCTTTGCCTCATTCGCTGCAAGCTCTTTTGCCGGTTTGGCAAAATGTTTTTGCAGTTCCGCATCCGCGGTCTGCTCTGCCAATGCCTGCGCCCAGTAGAGGGCAAGATAAAAATGGCTTCCCCGGTTATCCAACTCGCCTACCTTGCGGGCAGGAGACCTGTTGTTGTCAAGTATCTTGCCGTTTGCCTGATCAAGCGTATCCGCTAAAACCTGAGCCTTTTTATTTTTGAATGTGCTTGCCAGATGTTCCAATGAGACTCCAAGCGCCAGAAATTCGCCGAGGGAATCCCACCGCAAATATCCTTCCTCAAGAAACTGCTGAACGTGCTTTGGCGCAGAGCCGCCCGCGCCTGTCTCGAAAAGCCCGCCGCCGTTCATAAGAGGAACGATGGAGAGCATCTTTGCGCTGGTGCCGAGTTCCAGAATCGGAAAGAGGTCGGTGAGATAATCGCGCAGCACGTTGCCGGTTACGGAAATAGTGTCCTGCCCTTTTCTTATGCGCTCAAGCGAAAACTGTGTGGCATCCTCAGGAGACATGATTTTTATCTCCAGTCCTTTTGTATCGTGATTTTTGAGATAGCGATTTACCTTTTCGATAATCTGGCTGTCGTGCGCCCTGTTTTTGTCTAACCAGAAAACAGCAGGCGCTCCGGTTGCCCGCGCTCGTGTAACAGCCAGCTTTACCCAATCCTGAATGGGCGCATATTTTGTCTGGCATGCGCGGAAGATGTCGCCCTCTTCTACATTCTGTTCAAGCAAGGTTTTGCCCGAAGCGTCAACTATGCGGATTGTTCCGTTTCCAGGGGCTTTGAATGTCTTGTCGTGAGAACCGTATTCCTCTGCCTTTTGCGCCATGAGGCCCACATTGGGAACGCTCCCCATTGTTTTGGGGTCAAAGGCGCCGTGTTTTTTGCAATCATCTATGACCACTTGATAGACGCCTGCATAGCATCTGTCGGGTATCACTGCCTTATTGTCGTGAAGCTTGCCATCCGGCCCCCACATTTTTCCTGACTCGCGAATCATGGCAGGCATGGATGCGTCAACAATCACATCGCTTGGAACATGCAGGTTGGTAATTCCCTTTTCGGAATTTACCATCGCCAGTTCAGGCCTATTCTTATAACAGGCCTTGATGTCCGCTTCAATCTCCACCCTTTTTGCCTCCGGCAGTTTCGTGATCTTTGCGTAAAGGTCGCCCAGGCCATTATTAACATCAACGCCGAGTTCTTTGATTGCAGCCGCATGTTTTTCGAAAACGTCTTTGAAAAAAACAGAAACAGCATGACCGAACATGATGGGGTCTGAGATCTTCATCATTGTGGCCTTGAGGTGCAATGAGAACAGCAGCACACCGCTCTTTTTGGCGTCTTCTATTTGCTCTTCAAAGAATTTGCGCAAGGCGCGGCGGCTCATGACACATGCGTCAATGACCTCGCCGGCCTTAAGGGTCGTCTTTTCTTTGAGGACTGTGGTCTTGCCGTCCTTGCCGACGAATTCTATTTTGACCGGTCCGGCTTCGGAGACGGTAACGGACTTTTCAGAACCGTAGAAATCGCCGCCGCTCATTGACGCTACATGGGTCTTCGAGTCCGCGCTCCATGCGCCCATTTTGTGCGGGTTCTTTTTTGCGTAATTTTTTACCGAGGCAGATGCCCTGCGGTCAGAGTTCCCTTCCCTTAAAACAGGGTTGACCGCGCTTCCCAGAACCTTGCCGTATCTTGTCTTAATCTCTTTTTCGGCATCGCTTTTCGGATCCTCGGGATAGTCCGGGACTTTATAACCTTGCGACTGTAATTCTTTGATGGCAGATTTCAACTGGGGGACGGAAGCGCTGATATTCGGCAGCTTGATGATATTGGCCTCCGGCGTTGTTGCAAGTTCGCCCAATTGGGTCAGATGGTCGGGTATTCTTTGATTCTCAGTCAGGTTTTCTGGAAAGTTTGCTATAATGCGTCCTGCAAGAGAGATATCCCTTAGTTCAACATCAATGCCGGCTGTCCCTGTGAATGCCTTGATGACCGGGAGTAAAGAGTAAGTCGCCAGCGCGGGTGCTTCATCGGTTGCCGTATAAATAATCTTCATTGACATACATTCCTCCTTTTTGTCTTCTCAACAAGCACTAAGGATAGTTAGACATAATATTAGCTAAAGAACCATATTTCTGCCGCATTTATTGGTGTATTTTTGAGGCATTGACTAAACCAAATTCTCCGAATTTTGTCAAGCATTTTAGTTTCCGCATTTTAGTCTCCGGGCGGCGTTCCCCAGCCGGTAATCCGGGGGACCTGAAGGACCCTGCGCGCGACATAAAAAAACCGCCTGAGCTGTGAAACAGCGTGGCTTTTTGCCAAACTCTTTCAGCCCAGACGGTCTGCTTATAGTAATATCTTCTGCTCCCAGGTGGTAACCACCTTTATTCCGTCAGTTACAGAAAACCATCTATTATAAAAACGAGAGGGGTTTCTATCATGAAAAAGATTATCTTGTCAAGCATTTTTATAGCATTCTGTAACGCCCTGAAAACAGACATTTGCTTTTTATGAGTGGGGTATGTGGCGGCAAGATAAACCTGCTACCTAATGATGCTATCTTTCAATGCATACCCCGCATCTGATGCACCTTCCTGTATCGCACGGCGGTGTTGTCTGTACCTTTAAAGCCCGCTGATATTCCTTCCATAGATATTCTTTCTTAATGCCGGTATCTATAAAATCCCACGGGAGTATTTCAGAGAAACCACGTTCTCTGCTGACATAGAGGTCTGGATTTGGTTCAGAATTTTTTAGCGCTTCTCTCCAGCCTTTTCTGTGTGCATCAACTAATATATTGCCTACCCTTCTGTCTCCAACAGATAAAAGCGTTTGAATATATCCTTCTCTTTGAGAAAGGAATGAATAATTTATACCCTTTTTATTTTGCAGACCATTTTTAATTATACTGGTTTTATCCTTTAATGATTTCATATCTGCATAGCTGCACCACTGAAATGGAGTAACCGGTTTTGGTATGAATGGGTTTATACTCAAGGTAATGAGCCCGCCGTGCATTGCGGTTTGTATTTTTAAAACAAGGTCAACAACAGCTATTGCATCATCAATGGTTTCCGTTGGGAGGCCGATTATAAAATAAAGCTTTAATTTCTGTATGCCTGCTTTTGATATTAGGGCTATAGATTCCAGTATGTTTTGTTCAGAGATTTTTTTATTTATAACATTCCTTAATCTTTCCGAACCTGCTTCAGGGGCTATGGTCATGGTTTTATAGCCGCCGCTTCTAAGGATTTGCAAATTTTCTCCATCCAGCACATCAAGCCTGATGGAAGAGAGCGTAATCTCGCCCTCATTTTCTATGACTGTTTTGCAGAGTGATTTTAAACCTGAATATTCGGACACAGCAGCGCCAACAAGGCCAACCTTTCCGGTTTTTTCCATACCTTTCATGACCTCTTTTTTCAGGCCGGCCAAATCCCTTTCCCTTGGCGGCAGATAAATAAACCCCGCCGCACAAAATCTGCACCCCCTGCCACAGCCTCTTTCTAGCTCAAGTAGATAAGTATTTCTAAAGTTTGTCTCGTTTGTGAGTATATTTGAAGCAGGGACGGGAAATGCGTTAAGGTTTTTTACCTTTCTGCTCTTTACCTTTTCAGGTGCTCTTTTTAGTTCCTGAATTTTTTCAATAAAATTCTCCTTATATGTAACCTTATAGAAGCTTGGTATATAAACACCTTCGACTGAGATGAGCGCTTCAAGAAGATGTTCTTTTGTTTTTGCATTGTATTGTGCTGATTGAAAGGCATCTAAAAATTCAGACACAAACTCCTCACCCTCGCCAATGGCAAAGAGGTCAAAAAAATCAGCAATAGGTTCGGGATTTAAAGACACAGCAACACCGCCTGCCATAATAAGCGGTTGTGCGCTTTTCCGCTCAGATGATAAAAATGGTATTTTAGCGAGGTCAAAGATTCTGAGGATATTCAGATAGTCTTCTTCAAATGATATAGAAAATGCAATAATGTCAAACTCGGCAAGAGACCTCTGAGATTCTAATGAAAAGAGAGTGGTGTTTGTTCTTTCAAGTTCTGATATATCCTCTGTTGAAGGCAAAAACGTCCTTTCGCACACAACGTAGGCAAGTTCATTCAAGAGATGGTAAATGGCCTGAAACCCGAGATTACTCATACCCAGGAAGTATGAGTTCGGGTAAACGAGACATACGCTTGTCTTGCCGCCCCATTCCTTATAAATGGTTCCTTGCTCCTTTGAAAGCAGATCTTTTACCTTTTTTTTAAGATACCAGGAAATAAGAGACCTCCTTACTACTATAGAGGCTATTATATATAATTTTTGGAATTATTAGTAAAAAAGATATATTGAGGGGGCGTAAAATGGGAAATTTATAGCAAGATTGAGAAATAGGTTAGATTGTGCTTGGGTTTCTTATGAGGGGATAGCTTTTCATGGTTGCATTGCGTATATACTTCCAATTTGGACAGATAGGCGCAATGCGGATATGCGCTATTACTTCAGTCTCGTAAATTAGCTTTTGCAAGGCCATTGTGGCCTGCCGATCCATGCTTAATTTTTGCATGGACAAGTCGCCGTTTTGAAAATGTGCCCGCCCCAACCTTCGGTTGGGTGCAACGATTGGGCAGCTGCAATATGTTGAGCGCAGAAGTTGCAACGACCACACCAGATAGGCGTTCCCCAGCATGAACTACCTATCCGCCACTGAAAATAGGTGGCAACTGATTACACCTATTTTCAAGTCCTTAATTTTACATCCTTTTTAAATAGATGAAATCTGATTGTAATCTGCGTAATTAAGTTCATGATGAATTTTTCAATATGAACTACTTAATCTGCTTGTTTTCTCAAAAATGTCGGTGTATCATAGGCATCCTCGTCAAGGGCATTAAAGCCGCCGAGAGGTTTAAGCCGCTGAACTTCTGCCATTCCTACTTCAGATTTCTTTTCTTTATCCCATCTCACAATAGTAGGGATATCAAGATCACCGACAATAGTAGCCGGTGCAATATTCTTTACAGATGTCATCCTTTTGCTTTCATCCTTTCCAAAACCTGTGGCAATGACAGTAACCCTGACCTCTTCGCCCATCCTTTCGTCAATTACTGCGCCAAAGATAATGTGGGCATCCTCGTGGGCCTCTTCCTGGATAAGCATAGAAGCCTCATTTACCTCATGCAGTGTCATATCAGATGCACCGGTAATATTGATAAGCACACCCTTTGCGCCGTGGATGGAAATATCCTCCAGAAGAGGGCTTGATATGGCCCTTCTTGCCGCCTCTACCGCCCTGCTGTCACCGCGGGCAACACCAGAGCCCATAAGCGCAAGGCCCATCTCACTCATTATGGTTCTCACGTCAGCGAAGTCCACATTGACAAGCCCGTGGATTGTTATAACATCCGATATGCCCTTTACAGCCTGATACAATATCGCGTCTGCCTGCTTAAATGCTCCTGAGAGAGAAGTATTTTTGTCTGCGATAGAGAGGAGCCTCTGATTTGGAATGGTTATGACAGTGTCTACCACTGACTTGAGCGCCTTCAGCCCTTCGTCTGCCTGCTTCATCTTCTTCCTGGCTTCAAAGGTAAATGGTTTTGTTACTACCGCTACGGTAAGAGCTCCGAGTTCCTTAGCTGCCTCTGCTACAATGGGTGCTCCGCCTGTGCCTGTGCCTCCGCCCAGGCCTGCTGTGATAAAAACCATGTCTGCACCAGCCATGGCTTCCTTAAGCCTATCCCTGCTTTCTATTGCTGCATTTCTGCCTATATCCGGATTTGCCCCTGCGCCGAGACCCTTTGTCAGGTTTTCACCCAGTTGAATTTTGACCGGTGCCTTTGATACACCCAGCGCCTGGCTGTCTGTATTGGCAGCCAGAAATTCTACGCCTTCAAGCTGGGATTCTATCATTGTATTGATGGCATTGCCTCCGCATCCCCCAACTCCTATGACCTTAATCTTTGCCCCTTTATTAAAACTATCATCAAGTTCAAACATAGAGACCTCCTTTTTAAATTGATTACACAGATTTTTATACGATTACACAGATTAAAACCCATTTTTCACTGAATCTGTGTAATCTGCTTTTTAATCGGTGCAATCATTATTAGAAGAATTCCTTCACCCACCCTTTCATCCTGTCAAACAACTTATTAAATATCTGTTTATCCCCCCTTTCAAACATTACTGTTGTTGAATGTTTTTTGCCGTACAAAACCAGCCCTACTCCCGTGGAATACATTGGGCTTCTTACAACATCAACAAGGCCGCCGATGCCTGTAGGCAGGCCTCTTCTAACAGGAAGGTTAAAAATCTGCTCTGCCAATTCAACCATGCCGTCCATAATAGCTGTTCCTCCGGTAAGTACTATGCCGGATGCCATCATATTGTCGCAGCCTCCCCTTGCTATTTCTTGATTTACGAGTTGAAGAAGCTCTTCTACCCTTGGCTCAATAATTTCCCCCAGAATCTGTCTTGAAATAATCCTCGGTTTTCTGCCGCCAACACCGGGCACCTCTATGGTTTCATTCTTATCTATCATTGATGTCATGCAGCACCCGAATTTTTTCTTTACCTTTTCCGCCTCTTCAGAAGGCGTTCTGATGCCTACGGCAATATCTCCGGTAATCTGATTGCCGCCCAAGGATATAACCGCCGTATGTTTTATTGTGCCGTTATGATATACGGCTATATCCGTGGTTCCGCCGCCGATATCAACCAATGCAACGCCAAGATCCTTTTCATCCTGACCCAACACCGCCTCGCTGCTTGCTATCTGCTGAAGGACAATGTCTGCTACGGCAAGGCCGGCCTTATTTACGCTCTTTACAATATTTTGCGCCGATGCAACTGCCGCCGTAACTATATGAACCTTGGCCTCCAGCCTGGTCCCGCTCATTCCAAGAGGCTCCAGAATGCAATCCTGCTGGTCAAGTATATATTCTTGCGGTATAACATGTATAACCTCTCTGTCTGTTGGAATAGTTATAGCCTGAGCAGCCTCTATTACCCTTGCTATATCAGCCGTGGTTATCTCTTTATCTTTTACAGCGATGACGCCATGACTGTTAAACCCCTTTATATGTCCGCCGGCAATGCCAACATAAACCATATTTATCTCACAGCCTGCCATAAGCTCTGCCTCTTCTATGGCTTTTCTTATGGACTGGACTGTGGTATCTATATTCACTACAACACCCTTTCTCAAACCTTTTGAAGAGTGTGTGCCTATGCCTATGATTTCCAACCCCTCTTGTTTTACCTCTCCAACAATGGCGCATATCTTTGTTGTTCCTATATCAAGGCCAACAACGATGTTATCCTTTTTTGCCATGTCTACCCCCTAAATAAAGTGTCGGAGTATCAGAGATTCAAAGAGTTCAGAGTAAAAACTATCCAAACCTTAACCTTTGATCTGCTTGAATCCTTTGATACTTTGACTCTCTGACTCTTTGATACTAACAGTTTGTTGAAAAACTCAACAAACTCTGATTGCACAGATAAAAGATTGGATTTCACAGATTAAAACTCATTGAAATATCTGTGTAATCGTTTTTCCTAATCTGTGTAATCAAGGCTGTTGGTGCCTTTTTAAACAGCCTGTTAATCCTCAACTCTGCAACTTCTTAATTTTTTCATTCCTGCCTGCTTCCTGTTTTGGTTCCACGTGGACCAACTTCACCACCACACCTTTGTTATAGTTCAAACCTATAAACTCTATATCTGCAAGACCGTTTCTTGACTGGATTACCCTTTTAAGCTTTTCAATTTTTTCTGTAAATTCTTCATCCCCCAGTTCAATCCTTGTTCCTTGCTGCATTGTATAAAGTGTAAGGCCGTAAGTTTTGTCAACATTTATCTCGGACAATTCTTCATTTGAAAAAATTTCTTTTTTTGCCAAAATATGCATAAGATTTACAGCCTTTATAGCCAATTCGGAGATTTTTGTTCCTTCCTCAATGTCTTCCCTTTTAATGCCTGTTATTACAGGTAGGTCAATTTCATCTTCTATAGATATCTTTTTAAATATAATCCCTGTTTCATCAACAAAATAAAGGTTGTCAAGGTTGATAAATGCAACAGGCTGCCTCTCTTTTATTCCTATGCTTAATCTGTTAGGAAAATTCCTTGCGACATCCACCTCGGCTACCCATGGATTAAGTCTGAGGCCCTTCTGAATATCACCCGTATTTATTTTAAGCAGGTTATCGCCTACATTGATACCTGCCAGTTCTAAAATTTCCGCCTTGGACACTCTCATATTACCGGCAATCTTTATCTCTTTTATTGCCAGATATGGACTCTTTAAAAGTTCCTGATACAGATGCCATGCACCGAACATAATCAATAATACAGATGATAGGTATGCCCCTGTCTTAATGATACGGAGAACACTTTTTGATTTAAGCCTTCGTGTTATCCTTTTAACAACAGGCTCTCTTCTTTTGACGTTCCTAGGTTTTTTTCTAAAGACCATCTGCTTGGCTCCATTTTAGATTTACGATTTTAGATTTTTGAATCGTAATTCGTAAATCATTTACAATATGCGCTCAATAAAATCTCTTCCACCATATCCGGAAAATTTATACCTGCATATTTAGCGGCCTTTGGGAGCAGGCTTAGCTCTGTCATGCCAGGTATTGTGTTTACTTCCAGCACATAAGGCCGGTTTTTATTATCAAGCATTATATCAACCCTTGCCGCGCTGCTGCATTCAAGGGTATTGAATGCACTAAAGGCAATATCAGCCACCATTTTCTCCAGCGTCTTTGAGATGGGAGCAGGGACAACATAATCCGTCATACCCTTTGTGTATTTTGCCTTAAAATCGTACATTCCATTTTTTGGTCTTATTTCAACAATCGGCAGCGCTCTGCCGCTTAATATGCCAACTGTCAGTTCCCTGCCTTTGATAAATTTTTCTATCAGCGCAGTGTCGTTATATTTTAATGCCTTTTTTATAGCAGATGGAAAGTTCTTTTTATTACTTACTACGCTTACGCCGATGGTGGAGCCCTGCGAATTTGGTTTTACAATAGAAGGCAACCCAAGGCCTTCAAACATTGCATTGTTTATTACATCTCCTTTTTTAACAACCTTAAATGCAGGCGTTGGGATTTTATTAAGCATGAATAGCCTTTTTGCCAAAACCTTGTTTATGCTTATGGCGCTTGCCAGAATGCCTGAGCCGGTATACGGGATTCCCATTATCTCTAATAGTCCCTGGATTGCCCCATCTTCACCGTATTTGCCATGGAGGGCTATAAATGCGATATCTATTCTTTGTTTCGTGATTTTACTGAAGACATCTCTTCCAACATCTATGGCAACGGCATTGTAATATTTTTGAATAAGGGCATTATAAACAGCCTTGCCGCTCTTTAATGATATTTCTCTTTCAGTGGACATGCCTCCCATAAGCACACCAATCCGCATTTTCTTTAAATTTGAAATTTGAAATTTGAAATTTGAAATTTTTTAATCCTCCCCCACCACCTTTATCTCTGTTTCCAAAAGAATACCCTTTGCCTTAAAAACCTTATCCCTTATCATTGAAATCAGCGTCAGGACATCCATTGCAGTTGCATTTCCAAGATTGACTATATAATTTCCATGAACCTCTGAAATCTGCGCACCGCCGAACTTAATACCCTTCAAGCCTGATTCTTCTATAAGTTTGCCTGCTGAAAGCTCTGTGGGGTTTTTAAAGATAGAGCCTGCATTTGGCAGATTTATTGCTTGTGTAGTCTTGCGTCTGTCCTTGAATTCTTTAATCTTATTTTTTACCTCGTCCATGTCGGCTTTTTTAAGTTTTAGATACACCTTTGTAATAATCATATTTTCAGGTATGTCGCATTTTCTGTAGGAAAAATTCAGTGTTGATTTATCAAAACTATGCTTTTTGCCGCTAATATCAACAGCCTCCACCTTTTCTATTATATCCTTGATTTCACTGCCATAGGCCCCGGCATTCATGAAAACAGCGCCGCCTATTGTACCGGGGATGCCGATTGCAAATTCAAGCCCTGAAAGGCCTCTATCCTTGCATAGATTGACCAATTCAATAAGCATTACCCCCGCATCAACCACAACCGTATCATTTTCTCCCCACGAAATATTTTTAAAGCCTTCAGAGAGGTTTATAACTACGCCCTTTATTCCATTATCCCTGACCAGAAGGTTAGTTCCCCGGCCAAAGACAAATATATGAAAGCCCTTGCTAGCGGCAAATCCAATAACATTTATCAGGTCGCTTTCATCCTTTGGGAATACCATTACATCGGCATTCCCGCCTATCTTAAAGGATGTGTAATCCTTCATGGGTACATCAAAGAGCATGCGGCCTTTGAAGTTGCAAGTTGCAAGTTGCAAGTTGTAAGTTTTATTTTTTATCTTGCATCTTGCATCTTGCATCTCTTGCATCTCCTTTCACCATCTCCTCCGCCACCTGCCATATATTGCCCGCCCCAAGCGTTATAACCATATCCCCTGGTTTTGTAATCTTATTTAAATAAGCCGGTATATCTTTTTTGTCAGGGATATAAACCACATCTCTATGGCCATAGGCTTTTATGCTGTTATAAAGGATTTCTGAAGAAACTCCGACTATCTTCTCTTCACCTGCAGGATATATATCAGTGAGTATTAGTGTGTCTGCGTCATTAAATGCAGATAAAAATTCATGAAAAAGATCCTGTGTTCTTGAATAACGATGAGGCTGAAAAACAGCTATTGTTCTGTTATTCCAGCCGTCCTTTACAGCCTTGAGCGTAGCCTTTATCTCAGCAGGGTGGTGGCCGTAGTCGTCGACAAATGTAACGCCGTTATATTCACCCTTAATCTGAAATCTTCTCTCCACGCCGCTGAAGTTTGCGATGGAATCCCTGGCATCTTCGAAGCTTATACCAAGCTCCATTGCCGCAGCTATGGCGGCTAATGAATTGTAAACATTGTGGTCTCCCGGGATTTTCACAATGACCCTTCCCATTTTTTTGCCTCTGAGCCAAACTTCAAAAGAGGTATTCATTCCTGTTATCTCTATATCTCTGGCGCTAAAATCTGCCTGGGTAGTCAAACCGTATGTTATATGTCTTCTTGTAACCTTTGGTATAAGCCCCTGAATATTAGGATGATCCAGACAAAGGATTGTGCATCCGTAAAATGGAACCTTGTTTATAAAGGCAAGATAGGCATCCTTTACTTCGTCCATATCTTTATAATGGTCCATATGCTCTCTGTCAATATTGGTAACAACTGCGATTGTTGGCGAGAGTTTTAAAAAACTTCCATCGCTCTCATCTGCCTCTGCTACAAGAAATTCACCCTTGCCAAGCCTGGCATTACTTCCCATGCTGTTCAGTTTGCCGCCTATAACAACCGTGGGGTCCATACCATGAGAGCCCATGATTGTTGCAATCATGGAGGTAGTAGTTGTTTTTCCGTGAGTGCCTGCTATTGCTATCCCATACTTCATCCTCATTAGTTCCGCAAGCATCTCTGCCCGCGGGATAACAGGTATGAGCCTTTCCCTGGCGCTTATGATTTCCGGGTTATCCTTTTTTACAGCAGATGAATAAAGGCTCCAAGACCTTCCAGTCTCCGGGTAGTATCTGATGCTTTAACATCAGAGCCGGTAATTTGATAGTCAAGATTCAAAAGCACTTCTGCAATGCCGTTCATGCCGCTGCCGCCAATGCCTATAAAATGGATATGTTTTATGCGACCTTTATACATAGTTCAAGATGCAAGAGGCGAGAGGCAAGAGGCAAGCAAGGGCTTTTTGTCCTGCCACTTGCTTCTTGGTTTTTGCCTCTGATAATTTGTAATTTGCAAGCAATATATTTGTTATCTCCATTGCCGCATTCGGCCTTCCCAGCGCCTTTGCGTTTTGTTTTACCTTTTGCAATTCGTCACGATTTTTATAAAATTTCCTGATGGCATTTGCCAGCGCATCTCCTATAATCTCATCCTGCCTCATCACGATTGCTGCTCCCCTACCTGCTAAATATTTCGCATTCATCTCCTGGTGGTTATTTGTTGCAAATGGGTAAGGGATCAGGACAGAGGCAAGCCCCAATGCGGTTATCTCCGCAATGGATGTAGCCCCTGCCCTGCATATTACTAAATCTGCCAAAGAATATGCCTTAGCCATATCGTCTATAAATCTTATTACATCAGCTTTAATGCCCTTTCTTTCATAAGTCTCTTTTACCGATGTATAGCCCGTATCCCCTGTTTGATGAATGATTTTTATGGAGTCCCTTATATCAACCAGATATTCCATTGCATCTAAAAAAGCTGTATTCACCGCTTTTGCGCCCTGGCTTCCGCCGAAGATCAAAATGGTGAACGGGTGATTTGGGGGAGCGGAGAATCGGGGAATATTTGTCTCCGTTTCTCCGTTTCTCCGTTTCTCCGTTTCCTTTTCTTTATCAATTCCTGCCCCCAGTATCTCTCTCCTTACCGGATTTCCTGCCAATATAACCCTTCCTCCTGGAAAAAACTTTTTACTTTCTTCAAATGCCACAAAAACTTTGTTTGCAATCCTTCCCAGCATTCTATTGGTTAAGCCCGGTATGGTATTTTGTTCAAGAATAGCCGTCTTTATCCTGAGAAGCCTTGCTGCCAGAATAACAGGGCCCGATGAATAACCACCTGTGCCTATAACCCAATTTGGCTGGAAAGGCTTAAGAATCTTAGAGGCAAGGATAACTGCCTTTGCTGCCCTTAAACCCACCGATAGTTTACTAAACCATCCTTTGCCTTTAAATCCCTCTATATCTAAAAGTTCCAGTGTGTAACCATATTTTGGAACAATGTCCTTCTCTATACCGGCGGTACTAGCTATAAATAGAATCTCGCATCCTTTATTCTTAGCTTTAAGTTCATCTGCCAATGCAAGGGCTGGAAACAGATGCCCTCCCGTGCCACCGCCAGTTAGTACAATTCTCATAGAAGCAGGCTCCAGACTTGAGACTTTTCTTTTTTTATATTTGGTCTGATGTCTGCGGTTTCAAGTCTATATTTTTTATGCATCCCTGTTTCTCCATATATTCACCAAAATCCCCATGCCTGTCATATTTACTATAAGTGATGTTCCACCGTAGCTTATAAAGGGAAGGGTAAGTCCTTTTGTCGGCAAAAGAGCCAGTACAACTGCCATATTTACCGATGCTTGGAGTACAATAAGCAGCGTAATTCCTATAGCCAGATATTGGCCGAACAAGTCTGCTGCCTTGAAGCTAATCCTTATGCCGGAGACGAGAATTACCAGATAAAGGATAAGCAGTGCAGAAACTCCTATCAGGCCAAGCTCTTCTCCAACAACAGAGAGGATAAAATCCGTGTGGGCCTCCGGCAGATAAAATAATTTCTGCTTTCCCTCGCCGAGACCAACGCCCCATATGCCGCCGGCGCCGAAGGCAATAAGGGACTGAACAAGCTGGAATCCGCCCCCCCCTGGATCCGTCCATGGGTCTAAAAAAGCAAGTACCCGCTTCATTCTATAGTCAACCCTTGTAACCAGTAAATATATAAAGGGCATTGCGAGAAGAAGTATTAAAAAAAGGTATCTTAATCTTACACCTGCTATAAACATCATGATAATCGTAATTGCGCCTAAAGCCAGAGCTGTGCCGAAATCCGGTTCTTTTAAGATAAAAAGTATAATAATTCCGCTCATGATTATTGGCGGTATAATGCCTATAGAAAAGGTTTTTATCTTATCCTTTTTGGCCGCAAGGTAATATGCCAGATATATGATTACAGCAAGCTTTGCAGGCTCGGAAGGTTGAAATGTAAGATGCCCAAGCTTTATCCATCTCCGTGCGCCTCCTACTTCGCTGCTTATGCTGTGGGCAAATGTAAGCGTTATAAGTGAGGCGAGGCTTATAAAAATTATTAAGTATGTCCATCTTTGATATAAGCGATACTCTATATTTGCGGCAATAAAAAACAGCAAGAAGCCGAGAGCAATAAACATGAGATGCTTTTTAATAAAGAAATACTCGCTCCCGAATCTCTTCATTGCCATTATATAGCTGGTGGAATAGACCATAACAAAGCCTATCGCCACAAGGGCCATCATGGCAAGTATAAGGGGTTTATCTATTTCTCGGGCTTTAAACATATTTTAAAAAAAGGTGAAAAGGTAAAGAGGTAAAAAGATAAAGAGTTTATACCTTTTAACCTTTTAGTCTTTTAACCTTTCAACCAGCCTTCTGAAAATTTCGCCTCTCTCTTTATAATCTTTGAACATATCAAAGCTGGAGCAGGCAGGAGAGAGTAAAACCACATCTCCCTGAACAGCCTTGCTATAGGCTGTATCCACAGCCTCTTTTAAAGATTCCACCATTGCAATATTTGTCAAGCCTGTAAAGGCCTCTCTTATCTTGTCTCTTGCCTCACCCAAAAGTATCAATAGCTTGACCTTGTTTTTTATCAAATTATTTAAAACTCTGTAATCACCGCCTTTGTCTTTACCGCCTGCAATAAGGATGACGGGTGCATTAAATCCTTCAAGAGATTTCTGGAGGGCGCCTATATTTGTGCCTTTGGAATCATTATAATAGCTGACACCATTTATCTCTCTTATCAACTCCATCCTGTGTGGGAGCCCTTTAAATTCCAGTATGGTTTCTAAAATAATATCCTTTGGAATGCCACAGATCTTTGCGGTGGCAATAGCGGCCATTATATTTTCTATATTATGGATACCTTTAAGTTTAAAATTTTTTGTTGTATAGGATTCTTCTTCTTGGTCAACAGAATAAACAATGTTGCCGTTTTTGTAATAAATTCCCTCCTTCAAAATCTGACCGCTGCTAAAAGGCAATATTGAGATTTGAGACTTTAAATTTGAGATTTGAGATTTAATTACCGGGTCATCAAAATTTACGATAGCAAAATCCTCTTTATCCATCTTTTCAAAAAGCCTGAACTTTGCTGAGACATATTCGTCAAAGTCTGCATATCTGTCCAGATGATCTTCTGTGATGTTTAAGAGAATTGCTGCGTGAGGTCTGAAATTTCTGATACCTTCAAGCTGAAAGCTGCTAACCTCAACAACAAGATAGTCTGCGGTTTTAGCCGCCATGACATATTCAATCAAGGGAAGCCCTATATTGCCTCCGACAAAGACCTTCCTTCCTGCCTGTTCCAAAATTTTGCCGATAAGGGTTGTTGTGGTTGTTTTTCCATTGGTCCCAGCTATTGCCACTATAGGCTCCTTTATGAAATTATACGCAAGCTCTATCTCGCTTATAATCTCTATGCCTTTTCTCCTTGCCTCTTTAAGCGGCGCTATATCAGGAGAAACACCCGGGCTGAGTACAATCAGCTCTGCATTTGAAAAATGCCTGATGCTGTGACCCCCGGTCTCTACCGTTATGTTGGCATTCTGCAAATCATCAATGCCTTTAATTTTAGATGCAGGCATGATGTCGGTAGCTGTAACAACAGCTCCTCTCTTGTGTAAAAACTTGGCAGTAGATATACCTGTTTTTGCAAGCCCAACCACAAGGACCTTCTTGCCCCTTAACTCAAGGACAGGGTTCAAGGGTGCAAGGGTTCGAGGATTCAAGTGTTTATCTTTACTTGACCTCTTGACCTCTTGACCTCTTGACCCCTCCCAACAATATTTATTTTTAGTATCCAACCTTTTCATCTTAATTTCAAAGTGCTAATGGCAATGAGGGATAGTATTATGGATATTATCCAGAATCTGACTATTATCTTTGGCTCTGGCAAACCGTTTAACTCAAAGTGGTGGTGTAAGGGGGCCATTTTAAATATTCTTTTACCCCTGAGCTTAAATGAACCCACCTGAAATATTACAGAAAGCGCCTCTATAACAAATACGCCTCCAACAAGGACCAACAATATTTCTTGCTTTGTAATAACCGCTAATGTCCCCAACGCCCCTCCCAATGAGAGTGAACCGACATCTCCCATAAATATCTGGGCAGGATAGCTATTGAACCAGAGAAAACCAAGACTTGCGCCAACCATTGCGCCTGCAAATATGGTCAGCTCGGCGGCTTTTGGCACATACATTATCTGGAGATATTGCGCTATTTTCACATTCCCTGTGAGATAGGTAAAAAGCATATACGTTGCGGCAGCTATTGTTATTGGCCCTATGGCAAGGCCGTCTAATCCGTCAGTGAGATTTACTGCATTTGATGCCCCGACTATAACCAGGACAACAAATGGTATATACAGCCATCCAAGGGATATTGTTATATTCTTGAAAAATGGAAGTGTAATAGATGTATTAAATCCGGTGAAATAGAGAAACAAAGCTGCGCCGATGGCAATTACAACCTGTCCAAGGAACTTATATCTGGGCCACAACCCCTGGCTGTCATTTTGAACCACCTTTTTATAGTCGTCTATAAAGCCTATTGCGCCCAAACCAAGCGTAACTGCGGTCAGAAGCCAGACATATGGATTTTTCAGATTTGCCCAAAGCAATGTCGGGATAATTACGGCAAATAGGATTATGACGCCGCCCATTGTCGGCGTGCCTTGTTTTATGAGATGGTTTTGTGGACCATCCTTTCTTATCACCTGACCTATCTGCATAAGAGAGAGCTTTTTTATGATGTAAGGTCCGACTATGAAACTTAAGATCAGGGCAGTTACAACAGCATAAATAGTCCTGAATGTAATGTATTGAAATACATTAAATATAGTGTGATATTTAGAAAGCGGATATAATAAATGGTATAGCATAAATTAAAATCCTAATTTCGAAATCCAAATGTCAAATGACAAAACCCAAAGTAGAGAAAGATTGAGCTTACGCACCAAATTTGACATTTGAGCTTTGACATTTGATATTAGATATTAGTTTTTCAACTACCTCCTCCATTTTCATTCCCCTTGAGCCTTTGACCAGTATATTATCCCCTTGTTTTATTATACTGCTAAGTATTTCAACAAGACTGTTTTTATCCGCTGCCTTGTATATTCTGCTAGCCGCCATTCCTGCATCTCTTGCGCCGCTCATAAAATCATTGCTAAAATCACCGATAGTAAAAAGCATATCTATTGCCATCCCATTCACCAGCCTGCCGATGTCTTTATGGCTGGCCTTGGCTATGTCTCCCAATTCAAGCATATCGCCCAGAACAGCAATCTTTCTCCCTTTCATATCTGCCAGGGTTTTTAAAGATGCCTCCATGGAAAGAGGATTGGCATTATATGTGTCATCAATTACTGTTACGCCATTTTCCAATATGACTATTTCCATCCTGCCGTGCATAGGCTCTGCAGAATACAGGCCTTCTATTATTTCTTCTTTTGTTGCACCAATGGGAAGGGTAGCTGCAATAGCTGATGCAGCATTATAGAGATTATGCATACCTGTATATTTTAGCCTTACAGGAATCTCTTTTCCCATAACTAAAAAGGTGGCGGCTATGCCATGTTCTGAGGCTGAAGGCTGGTCGTAAGACCTCTTTATCAGGCTTAAGGCTGATAACTCTTTTAACATCACATCTGCCTTGGATTGCAGGCTGAAGGTAATTTTTTTCATCTTGATATTTTCTGCCATATTTCTAAGCTGCGGGTCATCAATATTTATTATGGCAGTGCCGTGAGTATCCATACTTTGAAAGAGTTCGCTTTTTGCAGATACCACACCCTTGATGCTTCCAAGTGTGGCTGTATGCGCCTCACTGATATTTGTAAGAACAGCCACATCTGGTTTACATATTTGGGCCAGTTTTTTCATTTCTCCCTTCTCGCTTATGCCAAGTTCCAATACGGCAGCTTTGTGAATGTTGTTAAGACGGAATATCGTGAGGGGGAGACCTATAAGGTTGTTTAGGTTTCCTTCGGTTTTTATAATGTTGCGCGAGGTTTTGAGGATAGCTGCTATCATTTCTTTTGTTGTTGTCTTGCCGCAGCTGCCGCCAACCGCGATCAGTGGAACAGGGTGCATTCCTCTCCAGAACCCCGCCAGATCGCCAAGGGCCTTGAGTGTATCAAGCACCTGAATTATTGCAAATTGAGGTGCATGATTCTTGGCCCTTGGCTCCTGACCCCTGACCTCTGACGATACAACCGCGCACGCTGCCCCTTTTTTAAATACATCATCAATGAATTTATGGCCATCAAATCTTGGGCCTTTCAAGGCAAAGAAAAGCTCGCCGTGATTGATGGTTCTGGAATCAGTTGAGGCGCCGTTTACATTGGCATTTTTATCGCCATGTATTAAGTGGCCGCCAATTGCGTTTAAAACATCTTTTATTGTCAACCTTATCATCTTTTAGCCTGCTACCTTAAGGATGCCCCTTTGCTCCATCGCCTTTCTTATCTCCTTTGTGTCATCAAAGGGAATTTTTTTGCTGCCAATTATCTGATAATCTTCGTGTCCCTTGCCTGCAACAAGGATTATATCCTGTGGAAGAGCCATCTTTACCGCAGCCTTGATTGCTTCACGCCTGTCTGGTATGACAGCGTAAACAGTTCGGAGTTCGGAATTCGGAGTTAGGACTTTAAAATCTTGAACCATTGTGCCATTTTTAATACCACCTTCAATCTCTTTTATAATTTCCATCGGACCTTCGCTTCGCGGATTGTCGGATGTAATTATTGTGAAATTGCTCAATCGTGTTGCAATCTCTCCCATAATAGGCCTCTTGCCCCTGTCTCTATCGCCGCCACAGCCAAATATAGTAATCAGCCTTCCTTTTGTTAGAGGTCTCAATGTATTGAGTACCCTTTCCAATGCATCTCCTGTATGTGCATAATCAACAACCGCCTGGAAACCATCGTTTGAAAGAATTCTCTCAAGCCTGCCGTTAACCCTTTTTAAATTGGCAATTCCATTTTCTATAACTCGTCTATCCAGCCCAAGACCAATGCCAATACCAACCGCTGCCATAATATTTTGGAGATTATACTCACCTAAAAGCGGTGAAGAAATTTTTACAGAACCGATTGAGGTATTAAGGATTGCCTCTATACCTTTTTCATAGAATAATGTTTTTGCAGGCTGAATCTCTGCATCCTGTCTAAGGCTGTATCTGATAGTCCTGAGTTTTGAGTTTTGAGTTTTGAGTTTTGAGTTGAGTTTTAATCCCCACGGATCATCTATATTTATTACTGAGAAACCGTTTTCTTCTTCGGCTACAAAATCGGTAAATAGCCGGGATTTGCTTTCAAAATATTCCTCCATTGTCTTATGATAATCCAGATGGTCTTGGGTAAGATTGGTAAACACACTGCCAATAAATCTTGAACCGTCAACCCTTTTTTGCGCAAGACTATGAGAAGAGACCTCCATGACACAGTGAGTGACATTGTTGTCAACCATCTCATTAAAAACCCTTTGCAGGTCAGGCGCCTCAGGCGTTGTATGCGGTGCATTAAATATTTTATCAGCGTAGCGATAATTAATTGTGCCCACAACTCCGGCATGAAAACCGGCAGCCCTAAAAATTGATTCCACAAGATAGGTAATAGTTGTCTTTCCATTTGTCCCTGTTATGCCAATAAGCGTCATTTTTTGCGACGGTTCTCCATAAAACAGAGAAGACAGCTTTGCCATTGCCTCTCTTGCATCAGGCACGACTATTTGTGCTGCAGAGGTAGCTGAAAAGGGTTCTTCTGTAAGAATGGCTGAGGCGCCGTATTTTATGGCATCAGGAATAAAGCGACTACCGTCAAGATGTTGCCCCCTGATGGCAGCAAAGAGAAAGTCTTTACTCACCCTTCTGGAATCGTAGGTAATACCTTGTATTGGTATCTCCAGATTGCCCATAATTTGTTTGTTGGGCAGATATTTTATTAGCTCCGAAAGTTTCATTGCATCAAATCCAAATGTCAAAATCCAAATGTCAAATCAATGTCAAAGTAGAAAAAGATTGAGCTTACGCACCAAAATCCAAAATACTTGCTTTGCTTTGGATTTTGGATTTGATTTGACATTTGAGCTTTGAAATTTGAATTTATTTTCATTTAAACCATACCTCTGCCGAAGCGCCTTGAGAAATTTTTTCGCCGGCTGATGGTTTTTGATATGCTGCTTTTCCGCTGCCCAATATTTTAACCTCAAGCGGAACTTCCCGGGCTAGTCTAAGTACTGACCGTACTGTTCTGCCGCTGAAATCAGGCATGTGAGAAAAATCCTCTCTTTCCCCATCAAAAGAATCCGGTTCTTTCTGTGTAATATATAATGATTTTGCAACCCTATCTTTTGGGTGTCCAGCTGCACCCTTCACCCGGGTGTTCCAAGCTTGAGTCGTAATCCCCATGCCTTTTGGAAATACTCCAAGATATGCCAAACTCTGTGTGGCAATTTCCTTAAAAACAGGGGCGGCAATAGCGCCGCCATAGAACTCGCCGGAGGGCTCATCAACTACAACAAGTATGGCAAGCTCAGGGTTATCTGCGGGAGCAAATCCTATAAACGAGCTTATATATTTATCCGATGCATAACCCCCAGCAGAAAAATCAGGCTTTTGGGCAGTGCCTGTTTTACCTGCAACTTCAAAACCATCTATTGCTGCTCTTACACCGGTTCCGTCCGTTTTCGTTACCTCTCTTAGAACGTTGGTTACTCTCCTTGCTGTTTCTTCGGATATGACCTTTCTTACTACAGAAGGCCTAAATTCCTCGATCTCATCGCCTTTTCCATTCAATATCCTCTTTATTACATACGGCCTCATAAGATAGCCATTATTTGCAATTGCAGAAAATGCAGATAAGAGTTGTATCCCTGTTGTGGATATGCCTTGGCCAAAGGATATGTTGCCTATAGTTACCTTAGACCATTCTTTTAAAAGAGGCACTGAACCGCTAGCCTCTCCATGAAGGCCTATTCCTGTCTTGGCTCCAAAACCAAAATCTTTCATATATCTGTATAATCTTTCCTTCCCAAGCCTGTCGCCTGCTTTGGCAGCCCCGATATTGCTGGAGTATTTGATTATTTGCATAAGATTTAACCAACCGAACTTTTTAACATCATGAAATGTTCTGTCAGCTACACTATAATGACCATTTTCACAAAAGAACAGGTCATCGGCCTTGGCTGCGCCCTCCTCAAAAAGAGCGGCAAG
>JACRML010000076.1 GCA_016214995.1 Deltaproteobacteria bacterium | reverse complement strand
TTGCAGCGCAATTTGAGAGTTTTTTGCATCCTGTTACCATAATGGTATCCATCTTTTTAAGCATACCTTTCGGACTCTTGAGTCTTTTGATTCTTGGCAGCAGCCTGAATATTTACAGCTTTATGGGTATGTTCGTCTTAATAGGCGTGGTAAAGAAAAATGCAATCCTTGTTATTGATTATACAAATACACTCAGGGGCCGCGGCCTGTCTGTATATGAAGCCCAGATAGAGGCAAACAGGGTGCGATTAAGACCAATACTTATGACAACGTTTGCAATTATTGCAGGCTTGATTCCTGTGGCGATAGGAAAGGGCGACGGTTCCTCATCAAGGGCATCTATGGCAATAGCGGTTGTTGGCGGCCAGGCATTCTGCCTTTTGATAACACTTCTTGTCATACCGGTTGTTTATTCTGTGTTTGATGATATGAAGGGATTGCCTGTCAGGATATATTCTTTTTTTAGGAGATAAGCTAATATGAATGAGCAGTCGTATTATTTCCATCCTGTATGGGACCCTTTACTGAGAATATTGCACTGGTGGAATGCCTCAACCATGCTCTTGCAGGTAACCACTGGAAGCATCATCCTCATACTGTCTGAGAAATTAAAGGATGGCGCAGACGGGTGGCTGGTCACTATTCATGCCGTATGCGGATACATGTTTGCAGCAGGCATTCTTACACGCATCCTCTGGCTTTTTGTAGGTTCTCCAACTGCAAGCTGGCGGGATATTTTGCCGCTGACAGCAAACCAACGCAAAGTCCTGCTGGATACATTGCGCTATTATATCAGCGCATTACGAAAGGCACAGCCGCTCTATCTGGCGCACAACCCGTTTGCTGGTCTTGTGTATGCGGTCTTTTTTCTGCTTGCGGGAGGTCAGGCAATTACCGGCGCAATACTTCTGAACCTTCCCCCTGACCAACGTGATAACTCTATTCTCATTGACTGGCACGAGGCAGGATATTTTCTACTCATCCTTTATATCGCAGCCCATGTATTTGCTGTATTCGTCCATGAATGGGCGGAAAGACACGGCCTCATCTTTATATCGCAGCCCATGTATTTGCTGTATTCGTCCATGAATGGGCGGAAAGACACGGCCTCATTCCAGCAATGATCCACGGAAAAAAGACATTTACCCAAGAGGAGTGGCGGGAACTTGATTCATCGGAAAAAAACAAGTAGGATAGGCTTTGCCCACCAAAATATGGGTTTATGAACAAGGTGGGCGCAGCCCACCCTACTCCGCTGGAAATGTAGGGGAGAGGCTTGTCCTCTCCCACGAACGGGCGACCATGAAAGTCGTCTCTACATCTGAAAAAGGAGGCGGGGGAGGTAATTAAATTTCCTCTCGTTCCCACGCTCTGCGTGGGAACGAGTAATCGTAATTCATAAATCAAAAAGGGAGGTTTTTATGAACGGCAAGATTAATATAGTTTTTGGGTTTATCTATTTTGCATTCACTGCTGTGCTTGGGCCGACGGTGCTGGTACCGCATTTTAGCGTCACACAACAGGCAATGGAGAAGACTGCACAGTCAGTGGGCAATGTAAAGCAGGAGGCGCAGCCAACAAGTGCTTCTACAGCCGAGGCTTTGAGCAGTATACTTGATTATCTGAAGGTTGCAAAACCTATGGCAAAAGGCGCCCACAGTCACGGTAATCTTGAGGCGTTGCTTAATATCGCCGCAGGCGTAGTGCTTTTAAGCCTTGCCATACCTGCCAGTTTTAAGGCATTATTGAGTATAATCTTTCTGGTGGGCGCCGTATTCCATTCAGGGATGCTCTATCTCGGCAGCGTATTTCACCTGTATTGGGCGTTTAATCTCACCGTCATCGGAGCCATCGCCATTATAGCAGGGCTTGTGGGGACGGGGATCGCAAGTTTTATAGGCATAAAGAAGGCGGAAGCATAATAGATTTGCAGAAAATGCTCCAGTGGGGCTTCATTTCTCGTTCCCACGCTCTGCGTGGGAACGAGAAGATTGGGAGAATTTGATGTTCAAAAAAACAATCATTGCTACTCTGCTTCTTGCAATCATTGGCTTCGGCCTATGGTATTTCCTGCTCAAGGAAAATGGCCAAACAGTAAAGTATAAAACTGCAAAAGTTGAGAGGGGCTCTATAGAATCCAGTGTCTCTGCAACAGGCGCTGTCAATGCAGTTGTTACGGTTCAGGTCGGCAGTCAGGTTTCAGGGACAATAAAGGAACTGTATGCGGATTTTAATTCCACGGTAAAACAAGGGCAGGTTATTGCAACGCTTGACCAGAAAACATTTATTGCCCAAAGAGATCAGGCTAAGGCAAATATTATAAATGCCGGGGCTAATGTGGAAAGGGCCAGGGCAGACCTTATTGATAAAAAGCAACGGTTTGACAGAATAACAAAACTGTTTAATGAAAGCCTTGTTGCCGGCAGTGAAAGAGACAGCGCTGAGGCGGCTTATCGCGCCAGCGAGGCGCAGTTAAAATCAGCAGAGGCGCAGGTGGAGCAGTATAAGGCGGCTATGGAACTTGCTGAAGTAAACTTTGAATATACGATTATAAAATCCCCTGTTGATGGAGTTGTGATATCCAGAAATGTTGATACAGGCCAGACAGTTGCGGCCTCATTTCAGACGCCGACGCTTTTTACCATTGCCAAAGACCTGACAAAGATGCAGGTAAATACCAATGTGGATGAGGCAGATATCGGGGCTGTTAAGGTAGGACAGAGCGCCACATTTACCGTAGACTCATATCCTGAATTGATTTTTGAAGGCTTGGTATCGCAAATAAGAAATGCCCCCGTCATTATACAGAATGTGGTTACCTACGATGTTATCATTGATGCTGCCAATAAAGACCTGAAATTAAAACCAGGTATGACCGCAAATGTATCCATAATAACCTCTCACAAGGATAATGTGCTTAAGATACCGGCGGCTGTTTTTAGATTCAAGCCTGCCGAAGAATCTGCGCAAAAACAGGTAAAACAGGAAAAGGGGATAAAGGTATGGATTCTGAAAAACGGAAAGATAAATCCGGTATTCATAAAAACCGGGGTCAGCGACGGCAGTTATACAGAGGCTGCAGAAGGGGACATCATGGAAGGCGATGAGGTTGTTGTGGATACTTTAGGGAAGAAGAATGAATCTGCTAATAAAACCACTCCGCCTGGCTTTCACAAATTTGGAAGGTAAGCGCTAAGAAAAGTGAAAATCACCGTAAAATAGCGATTAAAAACCTCGCTATTTTACAAACCTGCGATTTGCCCGACCCAAGCTTTGCTTGGGTGCCCCGACTTCGTTATCGGACAATTTTTACTCCTCACCGTATCGGTGAACATACGGCTCGTCGCAAATAACACACCCCTTTAGTCCCCTCTCGAGAGGGGATTTAGGGGTGTGTTGTCTAACAGGCAACTTGCAGGTTTCCCCAAAAATCAAAGTCTATTTTTGGGAAATCGTAAAATTATAGAAAACTGGAAAAAGGAAAGAGATTTTCTCTTTTCTAATTCCTAATTTCCAATTCCTGATTTTTAAGATGGAGCAAAGCGACATGACCGGGCTGATAGATACCTCCGATCTTACAAAGGTGTACAAGATGGGAGATGTAGATTTTACAGCGCTTCAAGGGGTTTCCCTGGCCATTAAAAAAGGCGAATTTGTGGCAGTTATGGGACCTTCCGGTTCTGGTAAATCTACATTTATGAACATAATAGGCTGTCTTGATACGCCAACATCAGGAAAGTATCTGCTGGATAAGCAGGATGTATCCGACCTCAGCAAAAATGACCTGGCAGCAATACGCAATAAAAAAATAGGATTTGTCTTTCAGAGCTTTAATCTCCTTTCTAAAACATCTGCGCTTGAAAATGTTGAACTTCCGCTCCTATACAACGGCTCCCCATCAAAAATAAGAAGAGAACAGTCCGTTTCAGCCTTAAGGTTAGTTGGTCTTGAAGAAAGAAAGAATCACAGGCCTAATCAGTTATCAGGCGGGCAGCAGCAGAGGGTCGCAATCGCAAGGGCGCTCGTCAATAATCCATCACTGATTCTGGCTGATGAGCCCACAGGAAACCTTGATTCGCAGACCAGTATTGAGTTGATGACGTTATTCAAAAAGCTAAACAAAGAAAATAACATTACCATTGTCATGGTAACCCATGAAGCAGATATTGCCGCCTACGGTGACAGGCGCATATATTTTAAAGATGGAAGGATAGTAAAGGATGATAAACGATAAATTCCAAAATCCTAATGTCTAATTTCTAATAAACTGCCAAATGTCAAACTTGAGTAATTGGGAGCATTTGAAATTGAGCCATTGGACATTTCATTGGAAATTAGGATTTAGAAATTAGAAATTTATTATGAACACTATCGCAACCGTCAAAATAGCCGTTAATGCCCTGAGCATAAATAAAATGCGCTCAAGTCTTACAATGCTCGGTATAATAATCGGCGTTGCGGCAGTCATAGCTATGATATCCGTTGGGTCCGGAGCCAGGGCGCAGATTTCCAAAGAGATTGCCAGCCTCGGCTCTAATCTGTTAATGGTTTGGCCAGGTACAGCCACCAGCGGCGGCCTCAGAATGGGTTTCGGCACAACTCCCACACTTACATCTGATGATGCCAAGGCAATAGCGGCAGAGGTTTCCAGTGTTTCGTTTGTAGCGCCTGTTTTAAACGGCACAGCGCAGGTGGTTTACGGAAATCAGAACTGGAGCACTATCGTTACAGGGACAACGTCTAATTTCTTTGAACTGAGAGAGTGGCCTGTTGTATCAGGCAAGGTATTTACCCAGAGAGATGTGGACGGCGCAACAAAGGTTGCGCTGCTTGGCCAAACCGTTGTGGAAAATCTGTTTGGAAACGAAGACCCGCTTGGAAATATCATCAGAATTAAAAAGATACCTTTTAAGATTGTTGGCGTTTTAGCCAGAAAAGGGCAGTCTCCCATTGGTCAGGATCAGGATGACAGTATCTATATACCGTTGACAACCGCACAAAAAAGGCTTTTTGGCACACGATTTCCCGGCATGGTGCGGATGATTATAACAAAGGCAAGCTCGCCTGATATGATTAAGAATGCAGAGGCTGATATTACAGCTTTACTCCGGCAGAGACATCATATTATGGCAGGCAAAGAAGATGACTTCAGCGTCCGTAATCTTACGGAAATGCTGTCAACTGCCGAGCAGGCAGCAAAGATTATGTCCATCCTCCTCGGCTCTATTGCATCTGTTTCCCTGATAGTCGGCGGCATAGGCATCATGAATATCATGCTGGTATCTGTCACGGAGAGGACAAGGGAAATAGGCATACGAATGGCAGTCGGCGCAAGGGCAAGGGATATACTTATGCAGTTTCTGATAGAAGCGGTTGTCCTTGCTATTATAGGAGGCGGTATAGGGATTGGTGTTGGCGCAATGGGGTCCTGGCTTATTTCATATTTTGCAGGCTGGGAGATAGACATATCTCTATTTGCTATTCTTTTGGCCTTTGGCTTTTCGGCAATAACGGGTATATTCTTTGGTTTTTATCCTGCCAGAAAGGCATCCCGCATGGCGCCTGTAGAGTGCCTGAGGTATGAGTAGGTGTTGAAATCCCGCTATAGCTGGATTTGGGTTGATAAAAGGGTTGATTTGCTGCGATTAAGTATGTAGTATAATAATAGCTGTGGAGGGGGGCCATATATGAAACTTCTGACTGTCAAAGAATTCAAAGACAGCGCCACAAAGGCATTGAAGAGCAAAGAGCCGATTATCATCATGCGCCGCGGCGATATGGCAGGCATATTCTTCCCGACTCCGCTCGATGCCTTCCCCTTTGAATTGAAAAAGGATATTTTTCTGAGCATCACAGAATCCATAAAGAGAAAACTGAAGGCGAGGGGAGTAAGAGAGGAAGAGGTTCTTGGAGATTTTGAAAGGCATAGAAAAACTCGCCGTTGATGCCAACCCTATCTTGTCATCCATCATCACAGCTTTTTACACAACCCTTTTTAATTATCGGGAAGTTGAAAGATATATCACCGTCCTTTCCTCAAAGCGAAATATACCGTTAGAAGACCTTTACCTTGCGCTTTCCATGCTCCCCATTGCAGTTTATGACGAGGATTTTTATAAAGACAAAATAAGACAGGCAAAAAACATGATTGCCAAAAAAGACCCTGACGATGCCCATCTTCTTGCATTAGCCCTTGAACTTAATTGCCCCATCTGGAGCAATGACAAAGATTTTGAAGGGCTTAAGATAAAGCTCTATACAACACTTGATTTGATTGCAGAATAAGATATATTGGAGTTGCAGTTTACTGGCAGATATAAAAGAGGAGGTGCCAATATGTGTTCTCTAATCTACAAATTTTATGGAAGGGCATTTTTATTCCTTGTGTCTTTGTGTTTTATTATATTTTATTCTGGAGTTGTAAGAGCTGACGAACTCAAGATAGTCATGAAAGGCTGGATAGTTCATCCTGCTAACTTTACCGCCCAGATTCATGTCGGCGACACAGTTTCGTGGGTAAATGACGACGACGCCCAGCATACGATTACCTTCGATGACGGATCAATTAAGAGTTCTGAAAATCTGAAACCGGGAAGTCAATTCTCCATTACCTTTGACAATCCAGGGGAATATAACTATTCCTGCAAATATCATAAAGATTTGGGTATGAAGGGAACAATCACTGTGATTCGGAAATAATATTTCTTATGCCTTCACTGGCATAGGATATAGTTGTGGTTTGCGGGCATTTGTTTGGTATAATGCCCCTCTACCCACCCCCTATAATCCAGGAGATTTACAAAGATAAATAAAATGTCAAGAAGAAAAACAAAGAATATAACAGGTCTTACAAGGATTGAGGGTATTCCCTATCACGATGCGTGGGTAGGTATTATCTGTCTTTCTTGCGGCTCGCTTAATAACATTCGTATCGGGCTGCAGCTTTTAGACCCGAAAACCACATACGAAACTGATGAATGGAAATGCAGTAAATGCGGTTATCTGCATTCAAAAAACTCAGATTTGCCTTTTGAAAACTGGAGTGAAGATTTTACTGCTGCGGAATCAATAAAAGCACAGAGGTTTTGGGAGGCATTTTTCAGAATAGCTACAGAGCATCCAGAATCATACTGGAAGCAATGCAATGCCTGCGGCAGAATCCTGCCATTTGCCGCATTTAGCAAACATTCCGGGTGGGGACTGCTTGAACGGCAAATGGAATGTAGGAGTTGTAAAGGTGCAATAAATGCAGTGCTGAATCCGAAACGAACCAAAGAACAGTTGCACGAATCATCGGTTAGAAGAAGGATTGCGGATCTATTGCTTGAGGGAGAAAATGAAACGATTGATATAGCAGATTTATTCAAACGATTTGACAATCGTTGCTTTAAAACAAAACACCTGCTTGATATTAACAAAAGGGATACTTGTGAGATTGACCATATTTTACCTTCAAGGTGGCTCTATCCTTTGACAAAAGAAAATACTGCATTGTTATCAGTCGAAGCGAACAACAATAAACGAGATAAATGGCCCAGTGAATTTTATACCAACAACGAATTGATTGAACTTGCAAAGATAACAGGAGCAGATTTGGAATTGTTAGCGGGCAAAACACCTGTCATCAATACTAATATCAATGTTGATAAATGCGTAGAGAGGTATTTGCAGGTCAGAGAAAGGTCTCATCTGCCAAAAAGAATCAATGAGCTCAAAAAAATTCTTAAAGATTACAACCTCGTTAATAAACTCTCTCCAAAGCATAGAAAATTATTGGGATTTACAAAGTAATTTTCACTGTAAAATTAAATACTGGTGTGAAGTAACAGTCCCCTTATCGCGTATTCCATGCGATTCGCAATGCTCCACGCTTTCCACAAACAAATCAACGGCATTAAACCAGCGTTTGCTTATCCTTTTTAACTCCTCTGCCATATCGCATTTTACGCTTTTTCCTAAATGCAAAACGCAGACGCCGCCCTGTTTCAGCCTCTCTCTGGATTGCCTGAAGATGCTTTCATAAACGGCAAAGTCCTTTTTCTGCTTTTCCTCGATATATGAGTTTATCTGATATTTAAAATCCTTTTCCGACCATCCGCTAAACCATATTCTTATCCAGTTGGCAAGATAAAACCTTGTGCTGTCGAAGAACGGAGGTGAAGTAATAACAGCGTCGAGATTATTTATTTCCTGCGGCCAGATGGATGTTGAATCTTGATTGTAGATTTTTCCGGGAATAAAATTTGGAGGCAATTCCACTTGCAATGTCCTTTCAACTTTCTCAGTAAGATTTCTAATTAAATTTTTATAAACAAATTCTCCTTGAGGCGCATAAGGGACAATAGGATGGGACCGCCTGCTCAAAGCATACGGTCTGTTGCCGTGCAGAATATGAAGCAAAGAAGATATAACAAGCATCCGGCTTGGATTTTCAGGATAATTGAGCTTTAAAAATCTCCTCGCAAGCAAAATTTCTTTGAGTGTTTTTTCCTCATAATATTCAGATAGTGTTTTGTTAAAGCCGAATTGCCTTGCTTCATTCAATTCTTCCTTTGTGCAGCCGTTTTGCCCTATAAATTCAGCAATCTTCTGAATGTAATTTAAGCACTCGCTTTTTTTATGTGTGCTGATTTTAGCAGTTGAAATGTAGTAAGCAGGTATGCTGATGTCAAACCCATAAGATTTCCTCCCGTTTAATGCCGCCTCAAAAGGGATCGTCCCTACTCCTGAAAAGGGGTCAAGGATACTGCCGTTTTCATGGACGAATGTTTTAATAAGGTGATGGGCGATAGATGCCTTTAGCTTTCCTTGATAAGAGCAAAGGGAATGAAGCGGATGTCCCCAGTTTCTTTTAGAGTATGGGAGTTTTTGGTGAGGCAGATTATTTTTAAAATACTCCCAATTCCCCAGATTGAAGATTTGCATCTTCTGTTCCCGTTTTACGACATAACGGGATAAGTTTTTCTCTGGCTTGTATGTTGAGTTATCAAATTCCAATGCCAGCAGCGTTTGGCTCAATATTTCCTTATTTCTTGACCTCCGTTTTCTTAACAATTTTTTCTCTTTTAATTCATATCCAAGCGCAGTCAATATCTCAATCAGAATATCATCGGTCTTAATGTGGACATTGGCAAAAATAGAGTCGCCAATATCAATCAGAATTTTTGATCGGTCAGTCAAGTGTTTACGCAGCTTTGAAAAAATGACATACATTTCTTCAAAATAACTTTTTATCATTAGAGGAATACGCTGGTCATACGCTTTTTTATATATCATTATAAGAGTGTTTTTTAGCAGCGCACTTTTGCCTACTATGTCTGTTTCATCACTGCCAGAAGTATCTTTTTTAACATCGTTAATTCCACTGGTAAGCGCCTGGTCACGGAAAAATCGCAAATCCTTTTCAAACTGAATGTATCGCAGAAACCACAGTTCCAGCTTGGTGTTTCTAAAATAGTTTGTCCCATTAAGGTAGGGGGGGCTTGTAATAACAGCGTCAATCTTTAAATCATTTACCAGATTAATGTTTTTTGCATTGGAAAGAATCATTTCAGGTATCGTCTTTAACGCAAACTCTAAATCGAGAATGTCATTGGCTATCTCTTTCAATTTGTTTGGTAAAAAAAATTCTAATTCAACCTTTTCTTTTTCCAGCTCACTTTTTGTTTTAAACCGGACATCACCCGCCTTTTTCAAAAATGAGACGGGAATTAATGCAGCCAACACAGCGATGGTAACAGTATCCGCCAGCAGCTCATCTTCCAGTTTTACAATGTCAATAAAGGAGCGCAAACGAAGTAGTTGGCTAAGAACAGTATCTTCAAAATATTTGCTGTCGCCGAAAATAAGGCTGTACCTTTCTCTCAAATACCTGTCTTCCTCAAAATTTTCAATCCTCTCAATAACCTGCCCGGCAATTTGATTTATCTTATCTGCCAATTGTTTTCGCATTGCAGAATTTGATTTCAAGATTTTGATTTTTGTCTGTATGAGAAATTGAAGAAGCGGATTAACTTCCGAATAAATGGTCTTTATGTTTAATTGGTCAGCAGCAAAAATGGTGGTTCCGGTTCCGACAAAAGGATCGTAAATACAAGCCGCCTTCTGACAATAATTACTGATAAGCGATTTTACAAAATCGGGAGAATAACCTTCTATGAAGGGATACCATCTCTGAAAGGGAATTGACCTGCTGTTGACAAAAGTTACATCCTTTGGATTAACGAAAGAGACCCCGTTAATATTCTTTTTGATTAACCGTTTGACAACTTGATTGAGCGATCTTTCCTCTTTCTCGGCGAACAGCGCTAACTGCTTGTAGCTTTTTATGCCGATTAATTCTCTTAACTCCTCGCTGCTTAATTCCTTTATTTTTGTATAATAGGGCGCTTCCGGCTCATTGAATGCCAATGTAATTGATTTTTCTTTTGAATCCTCGGATGGATAGTCGCAAAAATAAATGGATTTGAAGTATTGTCCCATAATATAAGAGTTTCCCTCCGTAATAATTTAGAACAAACTGGTATATTATGATAGTTATTTCATAAGGTTTTGTCAATAATTTTATTCTCTGATTTATTCTCTGATAAAGGAAAAGCTCGAACCAAAATTATATTTGGGCGGGAAGCAACGCAAATCCTTCTTTTCTTGCCGCATCTCTCAGCTTTGAATCAAGGCAGACGAAATAATGACCCTTTGGCCTTTTTCCTGCCCATACGAGCGCGGCAGATAGCTGCAAGGCATCTGCGGCACGAAGATGGTGCAACATAAGAAGTCTTCCTGCAATATCTCGTATGTCCTCGCCGGGTTCAATCTCCGTCCATGTATCCGAGAGAAGGGTGAGGATATGCCGCACACTGTCTTCCTCTTCAGGTTTGAGGAATCCCCCGCGCCGCAAGCTGGCAAAGGCTGAACAGCACTCTATAAAGCTGCCCCACCAGACGGCTACAGCGCTGTCTTTTCTGACAATCTGCCGTATAGTCTTGGTCTGCGGTTCATCAATGCATAACGGAATAATAGCAGAAGAGTCCCAAAACATCATCGGCATTCCTCCCGTTCTTTGAGAAGGGCTTTAAGCGCCAGGCTTTTTTTGTCTTTAGGTCGCGGCATATCCCAAAAATCTGCCGGCAGTCTGCCTGTGCCGATGCGGACAAGCCCTGCCTTCTCCAAGGTTAAGATATGCGCAGGTATTTCAATATCTCCTCTTTTCAAAGGAATAATCTTGGCTACAGGTTTTCCCCTGTCAGTGACAATAACCTCTTCGCCTGCCTTTACCTTTGACAGATATTCGCTGATAGATGCCTTTAATTCAGAAACCTTTGCGGTCTTCATAGATTTGTCCTCCATGTCTATACGGATATGACTAATATAGTCTGACTAATATAGTCTGATTGAATAGCTATGTCAAATGAAAAATAGTATGGTTTTACCCCAAAAATCAATGTCTATTTTTGGGTTTTACTTTATCGTATGAAACATAAGCTCTGCGTGATTTAATGAGCCGTTTTTGTCAAGGAATAAACTCAACAGAAAAGGTTTTCTCGGCGGCAAGGCATTAAAGCGCAGGTCAAAATATTCCACCAGATAGCCGCTGTCTTGTTCTTTTACAGTAACCACAGGAAATCTGGCAAACCAGAGATATATCTTTACAATCTCAAGGTTTTGCACCTTTTCAATAATGTTATTATTTGCTTGAGGTTTTTTCTCAAAGGAATTTATTGTCAGGTTGTATTTCAGAATATCTGTATTTACCTGATAAAATCTCTCGTCATCTTCTACAAAGACCGACCACCTGAAAGGGGAAAGGGGGAGGGGGATTGCTTCAATATTTG
>JACRML010000074.1 GCA_016214995.1 Deltaproteobacteria bacterium | reverse complement strand
TTGCAAACGGTATTGCCTCCGGTGTTGCGATAAGGACTTTCAATGGTTTCATATTGCCCTCCATGCCAGCAATTATACTCAATATATTTTGCAATGCAACCTTAAGTTATCGTCATACGCTAAATCTCTCATTCCCATTTTACTCATTCCCGCTGGTCTATGACCGGAATCCACTGTTTCATGCAGACTCGTATGGTGTGCCCTTTTCCGCCTTTCATGGGGTCAGCCGTATTTACATAGGAAATGCCGATGTCAGCAGGCATCATGCAGAAATCCTCAGCCTTAGCCGCCTTGATGGTATCGCTCAAAATATACCGAGATTTCGCTTTTAAAACCAAAGCCTTATTTTTATTCTCCATCATGCGGCATATTGGGCAAGAATTATACTTCTTTGGGCGGTATCGACAAAATCATCCCTGTAGATGTGTATGCGCATGGTTGCCCGCCAACACCAGTGGCCATGTTGAACGGCATCCTCAAAGCCGTTGAGTAAGATATGTGGTTACTCATTATATTAACTTCACCTTCAATCATTATATTTCCCTTCCATCATACCTTTGAATTTCTTAAATGATTTTTGAAGGTTTGACCCTATTGCACCCTTTCTGGGGCACGGGGTGATTAAGGGGTTATAGCGGTTTTTCTGTCAAGAGAAATATAGGAGGCGTCCGGTTTTCGTCCGGTCGTGAACTTACAATTCTTAGTTTTTGTGCATCCTTATCAAAAGCAACAAGGATTATCCATCCCGAGTGCCTGACACCTTTTTCTTTGATTTCTGTTTTGCTAACCTTTTTTTGTATTCTTTAATAGGGTTTGTTTCATATCCTTTGTAAACCAGAGAATCAAAGTTAGCATCAAATAGGACAACCCACCTTCTCACAAAATTAAAAGGATACCATACATCTAACAGGGTTATGACTTTATATACTTCAGGTTTTCCAGGATGCGCTATTTGATTTCTTGCCTCGGATAGAGTCCATATGGCATCCCAACTATCTTTAGGGTGAAACGATGACTTTTCAGCAGTGTGGTATTCAATATCAAAAGAGGGTAGATGGATTGTCAGCAGTTCCCAATAATATGTTCTTATGTCTTCTAATCCGCGAAAATAAAATCTTTCGATGGATTTCTCAACAAGCATTGTATTCTTGGCCTTAAGGCTATATCGGTAATACTCTTTGAATTTTTCTATTAGATAAAACTCAAGAGCCGTATATGCTGCTAATACAATCTGCTGTCCGATGCCTTTCAGCACACCACTTTCCTCAAGTGCCTTTATTTCCTCATCTTTATATGACCGGCTGTGCAGAGCGTGCCCGCTAATCTTGTTAGACATCAGTAGTCTATTTATTAAATCTTTATCAACTTCACAATTGCGGTATTTTGCAATAACATGCACACAATAGATATCTGCGGCATTTATTACGTCAAGAATTCCTTTCTCAAGCTTATGAAAGGTATCGATGGCGTTACTCAATGTCTTTTCCTCGTAATTGTGTGCTTTGATTGCCATTATCTCTTCATCGTTCTTTCCGGCGAACCATCCATACAACGCCATTCAGCGCTTTTTTGATTGCCCCTTTGATGACAGGCCTATGCTTTATATAATCGGCAATACGGGGGCTGTATTTGTAATAGGTTGAAATGAGGGAACGTCCGAGGGGGATCTTATATAAGCTATTATCACGCCATTGCCTAAGTGCCTCAACTTCTGGCGAAAAGGGAGAGCCATAAACGGCAGTGGCAATAAAGCATTGTTTATTCTGCTGTGTATTTTTACTGTTATTCGACTTTGGAGACCAGTTTGCATATAAGGTATTGTGAAGCTTTTCACGCCATTCTGCTTTTTCCTTATTAATTATTTCTTCCCATTTTGCTTCCGCCTTTTCGCCCCCATCTTCACATTCCTCTGATTCTTGCTCACAGTCCAATGTTGAGGAATGCATATGCTCATGCCGCGTTTGATATCGTTCGTCTCTTTGTTTTATAAGCTTTGTTAGCTCTTCTGAGACTGCTTTTTGCCTCGCTATTTCAAGGGGTATATTTCTCAATTCGGGCTTTGCATTAGGTACCGTTTCATCAACACATAGGGCGAGAAAGGGGATGTCCATTTGCTCTTCCATATATGCTTTTTCGATTCTATCATCGCAAAATTTTTTATAATCAGAGTTGTCTACTTCGCTCTTCAATTCCTCATATAATTGGATTGCTATGTTATACAATCCAAGATAATGGGTAAGATATGCCTCGTTCACAGGAGAATGAAAATGATCGCGACAGAGGTCTTGAAATATTTTAATTGCTTCATCGTATCGCTTTAAACAAGCTAATGCCACGCCATAATTATTTAAACCACTAGTCCAAGCCTTATTTAATCGCTCTATTTCTATCGAAGGTTTTAAAGGTATCAAGCTTTCATAGAGAACTACTGCCTTATCGTAAAGACGTCGTCGAAGATAAATATCGGCCAATTCTTTCATTACCAATATGTTTTTTGGATTCTTGTTTAGCTTATCAGTTAAGTCTTTAATGCGTTCATCATCAGGGGCGGGGTGTGATTCACCTTTTATCCCAGCTAATCCATATTTCGATAATAGCTTGTTAAACTTTGCACCGTCGATTAATTCCAGTGGCTTGTCTTCGGCAAACTTAATGGCAGGTGAGGTAAAGGTAGATGTGGTAATCAAAATTCCTTTATTTGCTTTCTCGGCTGTTACAACACCATAAAGGTCACGGACTGGCGGTTCTCCAACTGGATTAGACCAGTCCTTGCACTGTATTATATACTTTCCGCCGGTAATATGCTCCTTACTGTGAGCAATAATATCTATTCCGCCGTCACCGGATGCCTTTGTAACATCAGCCTCAAATCCCATCTTTTTCAGCAAAGCATGAACCTGTCTTTCAAAATCAAGTCCGTTAGGCATAGTTCCTCCCAATTATTGCAGGTGGTATCCAACAAAAATCATTCAGTTGATAACCTTGTTAGTTATTATGCTTAAATTCATTTTTATAAAGCACATCAAACCATACCCAAAGTTCTTCAAAACCAGCCTTTGCTGGAATGGGATTTTTTTCAAGACACCCTTCCCAACTGTTACGGATATATTGGTTATAGAAAGCCTCTCCTGTTCGCCGTGGATAATCCGCAATCCATGAATCGTAAAAATCACTTCTTATGTCATAATGCTCCGCATGGATAAAGGACTTCCACGTCTTCCTCAGGGCATCTCTATCTTTATCTTTACGGTCAATTATCTCAATTTGTTCTAATCTCCTGTCCAAAGGTTCTCCCCAGCCTTTTTTCAATAATTTCCTAGCATCCCAATCAGAAGCAGGCGCGCCATAGCCGAATATAGTTACCAGTAAAGCATCTTTCAAATATTCATCCAGTCGTGACCACTGGTCAGCGATGTCAGGCTCGTCATGGTAATTCTTCTGTAGCACTGGATAGAATAATTTTGTTGGCATATATGGTTTTCTGCATCTGCTGCATAGATTACCATTTATACCACGTTCTCTGTGTCTAAGGCAGACGCCAACTGCTACATTGCCATGTAAAAAAAGCAACTCAGGTAATTTTTTATAGCGACGTTTGTTGCGTAAATAAGCCTGCATCAGAAATGGGTCCCAGTTGAAAGTAGCTATAACATCTTTTTCTCTAAGTGAAAGTATGAGGTGGTCGTATCTACACGGAACGTCTGTTATTTTCAATTCGCTGAAATAGCGATATATCAAGATTTCTAATTCCCGACAGATGGATGCATATTCTCTTCTGCCGTACAAATCAGCATATATTTCTTCAAAGTTTCTACTCTTGTATTCAACATCTGTTTTATCAAGCAATGGAGCAAGTTCCAACACATCAATAAAATCATCCATCAAGGGCAGTTTTTTTCCATTTCTATCGCCATGAGGGAAACTTGCTTTACTAGCGCCCGCACCCAGGATGACAACATGGGGTTTTCCGATTTCAATTTGACTGATTTCTTGTTCTCTTGCAACTTTCATTCAAATTCCTATATTTTCTCCTCATAAAGAAAAGTTATGGGACTTGCTTTTTTGATGTTGACTTACCTCTCAACATCTTCTGCTGGTTCAATTTTCACAATTGAACCAGCGGCAAAATCCTCATACTTGGGGAATTTGAGGGACGCTTCCCGCATTTTTAGTTCCCCTTGGAAAAAAATCAGTGTCAACTATACCCCACCCCGCCGACAGCCTTATGTCGCTCACCCACATTTATCAGTATCAGACATATTTACTGCCCGCCAGTCTTTTTATCTTTTCAGACAATATTGTTCCCAGCCTATTTAACAAAGAGGCTGTTCAATCTGTTTAGAACCTTGTTGAATACAGCTTGTTTGACCTTGCCAATCTTTTTCAGGATTATTGCCTGTTCGATATTTGTGATGGCATCAGCCCTGATCTTGCTGGCCATTTTCAGATGCCCCTCTTCCAGGCTTTCTGTGGTTATTGTGAGACCGTAATCAGACTCTTCCAGATTGCTGGTTATTGCGCATACAATTACATCGGCATATTTACGGTTGTAACTGTCTTTTGAAAGGACTAAAACGGGGCGGACTTTAAAGTCCGTCAGATTGGAAAACGGGAATTTGGTCAGGACAATATCTTTCTGCTTATAGATAGCTTTCCCAGACATCGTCCTTTTCCTCTTTCCATATAGCGGCAAACTTTTTTTCAGAGGCAAATCTCAGGGATTTTACATCCTCGACTTGTGCTTTCTTAACTCCTACCTTGAAGTAATGAATCAGGTCATAAATCTCATGCAGCTTATCTTTCGGAATACCTTTCAATTCGACCTGTATCATCTTTTCTATGGATACATTACTCATAATAGTTTAGCTCCTCTCCTATAATCTTGTTTATAGCATCAATATTATGCTACTTGCCATATTCTCCAAAGTCAAGAATTTTCATACACCTTCCCGCCGATAGCCTTATGTCGTTTGTGTTTATAAAAAAACACTTATGAAACCCTAAATAAAATCTATGCCGTAAGATGACATTCCGTCTTTATGATTCAAGGCATATCGCTTAAGGGCGTCTGCTATGGAACTTAATCTGTCTCCCGGGTAAGAGTATGGCACAATCAGGACGCCGAAGTGAGGTCTGTTTTCGTTGAAAAACTGGACAGTAAGGCGGATAAAATCGTTTCTATTGCGTGTTACCATGCACCGTTTTTTAGAGGCTGCATATTCAAGTTGCTCAAGGTCACTTGCCCCTGTCATCTCAGCCTCATGGACGCTTACTGCGTCTACACCCTGTTTTTTCAGGATTTCTGCAATATTAGGGCTTAAATCTTCATCAAGATAATATTTCACTGTTTGCCTGCAGAAAGAAATGGATATTTTCTTTGAATCTCTTTATGGGTTAAGCCTTCATTTTCAGATATGATAGTGTCTATCTCTTCAGGATAAAGCCTGTAATATCCTATGGCGGATTTGAGTTGTTGGTCAGTAAGCCAGTGATATGTTTTTTTTAGTCTCTTAAAATCCTCTCCAACACTTTTATAGGCTGCAATAACTTCCCATACCTCAATGCCGGCGCCGGCAACTCTCGCCCTCTTTCCGCTCGTGCCTTCAGTAAATACTACGCCGGGACAGCGGTGCATCTTGAGCGCTTCCTCAAGAAGTTCATTGACTGCAGCGGTAAAATCCATTGCAGAATCCCTTGAGAGGGCTTCTATCTCTTTTATTATTTCTTCCGGCATCCTTAGACTCTTTTGAATGGTAGGCATGCAAATTCACCTCCTTGTATGTCAATATATTACATTAAATTACAGTGTATGTCAATACTTGAAAAGGCATCAGGCGTTCTTCCCATACACCCCCAGCATTGTCTTCATCTCCTCCATAACCTCTTTTTTCAGTTCCGGCGGTGCAAGGATTTCGCAAAACGGTATCCAGTGGTATGTCCACCATTTGAGTTCAACAGTTCCCTCCACCTTTACCTTGAAGATAATAGAGCCGTCTTTCTGTTCCTCTATTACTTGTGTCGGATGCCACTTCCTGCGTTTTATCCATCGGGAATAACGTTCCGAGAATTTTAAAGCCACCTCCACGGGAGCACCATACCGCCTCATTCCCCAACTCCGCTTAAAATGTTCGTTGATGTCAAAATCATCCGGGATGATATAGGGCTCATTGGTTACTTTGATTTCTTTAATGCAATCCATGGCGAAGAATCTTATTTCGTTGCGGAGATGGCAATGTCCGATAACATACCAGAGCCCTTCGTGAAAAAATAGGACGTATGGCGCAATGGTTCTTCTGGTCTCTTTCTGGTCTTCCATAGCCTTATATAAGATTTCAATCTCTTGCTTTCTGTCCATTGCCTCGTTAATTGCATTATACTGTTTTTCAACTTTTTCAAATTCTTCCATCTGCCCCATATCCACCCAGAAGTGAGACTTTTCCTCTGCCCCTTTTATTCGTTCACGGGTCTTTATGCCGGTATCTTTGTAAGCCTTTCTTAAGAGCGACTGGCAGGCTTTTTCAAACGGCTTGCCGAGGTTGTGGGCAAACTGCCTGCCGATAAGCATGAAGGCGAGTTCATCTTTGTTCAGATTGAGGTCTCTTAAGGTATAGTCAGGGTCGGTAAATCTGTAGGTATTTTCTTCTTTGACAAAAACAATGGAAAACCCTGCTAAATTGAGGTCGCTTATGTCTCTTTCAATGCTCTTTATGCTAACATTGAATTTTTCAGCAAGAGATTTGCGTGTGCAGCACTCGCGATTATCAAGCATACGCAGGATGGCGAGGAGTCTGTGGAGTTTTTTTATCTTGTCGGAAAATCTTTTTGATTTTATGGACATCTCTAAACCTATGGGCGAAAAGTTAATGGCTTTAACCCTGCGAAATCTCAAACTCTATTTTTACCTTCTCTATGGTATCTTTATCCAAAATCAACTCCACGGCTGTCAATGCCAGACACTTTGCGCCTTCCATAATGGCATTTTTGCCGTCCTCGGTAATAGTCGCCTCTGCAAATTCTCTCGTATGGATATTTATGCCTCTCCGAAGCAGTATATGCGGATGAATGGTTGGCAAAACCTGAGATACATTGCCAATATCAGAAGAGCCTGCATTTTTATCCAGTGGAAACTCGTCTTCTTTAAGACCAAGAAACTCCATCTGCCTTCTGTAAATATCTGCAAATGCCTTATTTATTTTAAGAGGCGCATTCATGTCAGCGCCTTCTTCTATGGTTAGTTGGCACCCTGTCGCAAGCGCCGCACCTCTTGCGCAGCTCAAAACCTTCTCTTTTACAGAATATAGCTCATCCAGATCCTTTGCACGTACATAAAAACTCGCAGATGCCTTTTCAGGGATAATATTAGGAGCAGCGCCGCCGTCTGTTATTATCCCATGAATACGCACATCGCTTCTTAACTGCTGCCTCAAGGCGCTTATGGAATTAAAGGTCTGGATAACAGCATCCAGAGCATTTATCCCTTCCTCGGGATATGCAGAGGCATGGCTCGGCTTGCCTTTAAAATTAAGATTAAGCCTGATGAGGCCAAGGAAAATTCTGGACACCATCCTCTTTGAAGACGGGTGCACCATCATTGCCGCATCAAGCCCGTCAAACAGCCCCGCCTTTATCAGTGCAATCTTTCCTACACCAATCTCTTCCGCAGGTGTGCCCAGCACAACCACGTTTCCGCCAATCTTTGGGGCCAGTTTGGAAACTGCTATTGCAGCGCCAACTGAGGCCACGCCAGAAATATTGTGTCCGCAGCCATGCCCTATTTGAGGCAAGGCATCCATTTCTACGAGAAATGCGATTGCAGGTTTCCCATTTCCTAAAATAGCCATGAATGCCGTCTCAAGGCCAGCAATGCCTTCCTCTACCTTAAAACCAAATTCCTTAAGCATATTAACACACGCAGCAGAGGTTTTGTATTCCTTCAAACCTGTTTCAGGATTATGATAAAAATCGCAGCTTAAGGAAAAAAGTTTTTCTTTAATTCCATCAATAATATTTAATACTTCTTTCTTTATTTCAATTACCTGCATAAATGAGACGTTAGCTCCTTAATATCCTCAATTATAACATCAGCCCCTGCCTCTTCCAATTCCTGCCTTCCTCTGAAACCGTAGGCAGCGCCAATTGTTACAACACCTGCTGTCTTTCCTGCCTCAATGTCAATCTTGCTGTCTCCTATGAATACGGCTATTTCTGGCGAAACATTGAGTTCTCTTAAGATTATTTCTATTGCCTCTGGCGCAGGCTTCTTGTTTTGCACACCATCTCCGCCAACTACCTTGTTAAAGTAATTTGATATATTTAATTCACCTAAAATCCTTTCTGTCAGATTTAGCGGCTTATTGGTAGCCACTGCAAGTTTTTTATTCTTAAAGTGTTCCAGAACATCCGTTACACCATTATACGGTTTTGTTTTTACTAACAGATTAGCGCTGTAATATCCCATAAATATAGTTCTGGCCTCCTCCATAAGGTCATGTTTTTCTTCAGGCAATACATTCTGAAGGAGCATCTTTACGCCCCAACCAATGCGCTTCTTTATAGCCTCATAGGAAAGCTCCTTAAACCCCATACTCCTGAGCGTCTTATTCACTGCCCATGCAATATCCTCGCTTGAGTCAATGAGCGTGCCGTCTAAATCAAAGATTATGAGTTCTGTTTTGAACATATGGGCATCTGAAAATACCAATAATGGTAGCCGCAGGCTTTATGAGATTGTTGACAAACTCAACAATCTCTGATTACACATATTAAAGATTAACTGCTATATTACACCGATTAAAACTCCTTGAAATATCTGTGTAATCATTTTTTCTAATCTGTGTAATCAAGGCTGTTGATTACTTTGTCAACAGCCTCTTTATGCCTGCGCAAACGCACCCATAAAGGGTGCGACTACCGATTTTCATTATCTTTTGCGAGCCAAAAGCTCGTGAATGTTTCATTATACCTGAAAGGCAGATAATAAAAAAGCCCACACCGATGTTACATCGGTGTGGGCTTTTTGGGTTATATTGTGCCCTTTTTACTGTGGTATCACATTTGCGGCCTGAGGGCCTTTTGGTCCCTTTGTGACATCAAATTGCACATTCTGTCCTTCTTTCAGGGTTTTAAAACCATCACCCTGAATAGCAGAAAAATGTACGAACACATCTTCGCCTGACTCTTGCTCAATAAATCCATAACCTTTGGATTCATTGAACCATTTTACTTTTCCATTTGCCATTGCACAAAACCTCCTTTCAAAAAATTTTCATAAGCCATAGAGGTTTTGTGTTTCAAGGCATTAAACCTAACATAAAAAACCAACCTACAACTTACTTAGGAAGATACTTTATCAAAAAATATAATATTGGTCAAGGACTTTTTTGGCTTCTATGATTTTTAGTTCAAACCCCTTTCGAACGGAGGCTTATTTCACTTGTATAAACGGAACAGTCCCGCCAGTCACGCTCGGCAGCTTCCCGTCCCACTTTTCTATCGCCTTCCGCTGGTTCTCAATCTCTCTCAGCTTTAGGAGGGATTCGGTTATCTCCTGCCTCTGAATCTTTAACCCTTCGGCCTCAGCCTTTGCCTGGCTGATCTTCTGTTCGTTTTCCACCTTTATCCTCTCCAACTCGTTCTTGGACTTGGCAACCTGCTGTTCCGCCACCTGCTTTGCTTCTATCGCGTCATTGAAGGTCTTTGAGAAGTTGAAATCCGCAACAGATACCTCGACAACCTTGATATTGAAGACCGCAAGCCTGTCTGCCAATTCTGTCCGTATAGCAGACTTGACCTCTCCTCTCTTTGCTATTAACTCCTCTGCTGTATATTTAGCAGTCACGGCCTTGATAACCTCCTGCACCGCAGGCTGAATCACCTTGTCTTCAAATGCCGCCCCTATCTTTTGATACACCTCGTCCACTGCCTCCGGGACCAGGTGATAATTTGTGGCCATGACTGTAGATATTATCTGAAGGTCTTTAGAAGCTGCCTCGGCCCTTGCCTCGTTCTTTTGCACCTGCACGTTTACCTTCACAACACTGTCAATGAAAGGCATCTTGAAATTCAACCCTTCGGGAAATACGCCTTTTTGCACAGCGCCGAGTCTTATAAGCACACCTCTTTGACCAGGTCCTACAATAGTCCACGGTGTGCCGCCCATCAGTAATAATAATAGAATGACACCCGCTGCAATTATAGGAAGCTTCCCGAACCCTTTTGCCTTGTTTATTATTTCCTCTACATTTGGACCCTGACGATTTTGGTACATTTTTGATACCTCCTTTTTTTATTCTTTTATAAGTTGAAAAATCATCTCCTGTTTACTCGCCTATTCACCGACCTCCTTTTTAAATACTTCTCTGCCTCCACTGCAAAAAATACTGCAGAAGATAGGGCAAGTGTAATAAATAGCTCATCTAAACTCAATGGCTCTGTTTTAAATATAGGATTCAGAAATGGAATATATATAGTTGCCAGCTGAAGGGCAAAGGTCAAGGCAAAGGCGACTAAAAGGGGCTTATTAGAAAACAGGCCCTGTCTAAAAATAGATTCTGTTTCCGACCTTATGGCAAGCACATGACCCATCTGGCTGAGACATAACACAGTAAACACCATTGTCTGCCAATGGGCATGTCCTGTTTTTATTGACCATGCCTGTGTGAAGATTGATACAAAACCCATGAGGAGACCCACCCATATTATGTGAGTACCTAGACCATGCGCAAATATACTCTCCTGCGGATGCCGCGGCGGCCTTTTCATTATTTCCCTTTCATCTGGCTCAGCAGCAAGAGCAAGCCCAGGGAGGCCGTCGGTAACAAGGTTTATCCAGAGTATATGAATCGGCAATAGTGGAATTGGAAGTCCAAGAAAAGGCGCCAAGAATATCGTCCATATCTCACCCGAATTGCTTGTCATTGTATATTTTATGAATTTGCGTATGTTGTCAAATATCCTCCTCCCCTCTTTTACTGCCTTGACAATTGTAGCAAAGTTGTCATCAATAAGTATCATATGGGCAGACTCTTTTGAGACATCTGTGCCTGTAATACCCATTGTAACCCCTATGTCAGCCCTCTTTAATGCAGGCGCATCATTCACGCCATCGCCTGTCATTGCAACAAACTCACCCTTATCCTGAAGCGCCTTAACAATCTTTAGTTTCTGTTCGGGCGCAACCCTTGCATAGACCCTTATATGTTCAACCCTTTCCTCAAACTCCTCCAATGACAATCTTTCAAGTTCCCTTCCAGTGATTATAGTCTTTAAATCATCTTCAACAATGCCGAGCCTTTTTGCTATCGCCCTTGCAGTAATCGGATGGTCGCCTGTTATCATTACAGGCTTTATGCCCGCAGCCTTGCATAATGCAACTGCCTCTTTTGCCTCCTCTCTCGGCGGGTCCATCATTCCTACAAGACCTACAATAATAAGGTCCCTTTCCACATTTTCAGGAGACATATCATCAGGAAGCCTTTCCCATCTCCTTATGGCAATACCCAGTATCCTCAGCCCGTCGGCAGACATCTTTTCACTTATTCTGTTAATCTCCTCTGCATCAATGGTCTCTATTCCATTTGATGTCAAAATATTTGAAGATTTTTCTATCAAGACCTCAATTGCCCCTTTAGTAAAGGAGATATATTCAAATTTTTCCCCTGATCCATGACCCCCGACCACTGACCCCTTATGTATTGTTGTCATACACTTTCTGTCAGAGTCAAATGGGATTTCTGCAGCACGGGGGAATTCTCTCTCCAAATTCTCTTTATCAAATCCATTGTCCTTTGCGATGTTATACAAGGCAAGCTCTGTCGGGTCGCCGATGAGTTTATCTTCGGCATCTGTTTGTGCATCATTGCTTAATGCCATAGCCAACATTAATAACTGAATCGGTGAATCGGCGGGGAACCCATCCGAAGGATGGGTCGGGAGAATCGGCGATTGTAACTTCCCCGTTTCTCCCGCTCCCCGTTTCTCCGTTTCGGGTTTTAACATCCGCCCGTCAACATATATCTCCTCCACTGTCATCTTATTCAGCGTAAGCGTCCCTGTCTTATCAGAACATATGTAGGTAACAGAGCCGAGTGTCTCAACTGCAGGGAGTTTTCTTATGAGTGCATTTTGTTTAATCATCTTTTTTGCACTGATGGCAAGGGAGATTGTTACCACTGCAGGAAGGGCTTCGGGTATTGCCGCAACAGCAAGGGAAATGGCTGTAAGCAGCATCAATAACGGCTGTTCTCCTCTCATAATTCCGATACCAAAAACAACTGCACATATGGATAGAACAGCACTGGCAAGCCTTTTGCCAAAGCTTGCGAGTCTTTTCTGGAGCGGGGTTTTTACCTCCTCTTCCTCCTGAAGCATTGCGGCAATCCTGCCAATCTCTGTCTCCATACCTGTTGCAGATACAATGCCTTTGCCCCGGCCATAACGGACAACAGTCCCCTTGTATGCCATGTTTTTCTTGTCGCCAAGAGGCAAATCCCTATTATGCAGCGCATGTATAGATTTCTCTACAGGCACTGATTCTCCTGTGAGCGCTGCCTCCTCTATCTTTAACTGAACTGCTTCAAAGAGTCTCATATCAGCAGGAACAATCTTACCTGCCTCAAGAACCACAACATCTCCCTGGACTATTTCTGATGCAGGGATATTTGCAGGTTTGCCGCCCCTTATTACAGTTGCAAATTGTGCTGCCATCTTCTTTAAAGCAGCCATTGCCTTCTCTGCCCTGTATTCCTGAATAAATCCAATAACAGCATTCAAAACCACTATAACCATAATGGCAATGGTATCAATTACATCACTGATAAAACCTGATATAATGGCAGCAGCGATGAGGACAATAATCATAAAGTCCTTAAACTGCTCAAGGAACATTGCCAAAGGAGTCTTCTTTTTTTTCTCTATAAGTTCATTTGGGCCATATTCTGCAAATCGTTTTTGTGCCTCAGATAAAGAAAGACCTTCAAGGGATGAGCCTAAATTTTCAACGACCTCATCTATATTTTTTTGATGCCAGTGCATATATCCTCTCAATCAAAACAATCTTACCAAAAAAAAGACCTTTACCTGAATATTCAGGTAAAGGTCTCGTATGTTCATAAGGAACCAGAGGAACCGGGCATATTTTAGCCGTCTTGACGACTCCTCACACCTGCATTAAACAGGTTACTACTCCCCTTTACTTAAAAGAACCAAATTTATATTATATAAGTAACTCTACATAATATCTATCTGCAATGTCAAGGTGTTTTTACCTTACCCCAAATAGCAGACATTGATTTTTACATCCCTTCCATTGCCATTCCGCCATTCTTTCTGTTTTTATTATTTCTTACTTTAATGAATCACTTTAGGCAGTATATCCAATATATCACTCGCAATCATCCCAACCTGTCCTTTTTTCTTCGCCACCTCATCACCTGCAAGACCGTGCATATAAACTGCTATATTAGATGCGTCTAATGGGTCGTAGCCCTGCGCTATAAGGCCGCCTATCATACCGGAAAGGACATCGCCTGTGCCTGCTGTTGCCATACCGGGATTTCCTGTTGGATTTATATAAATCATGCCTGACGGCTCTGCAATAACAGTCCTTGCGCCCTTCAATACAACAATGACATTATTCTCTTTTGCAAATCTTGATGCTATTCCGAGTCTGTCTGCCTGAACATCCTTTGCTGTCACATCAACGAGCCTTGCCATCTCACCGGGATGCGGTGTAATAATAATCTGAGACTTTGCCTTTTTCAAAACCTTAACATCGCCAGCCAAGCAATTTATACCATCCGCATCAATAACCACGGGTATTTTAGATTCCGTTATAAGCCTTAAAACAAGCCTTTTTACAGGCTCAGATGATGTAAGGCCGGGGCCGAGAACCATGACTTCTTTATCCTTGATAAATGTCGTGATACTATCCAACGCTTCATATCCAAAAATTCCTAATGCCGATTCAGGTAAAGGCAGTGTCATTACCTCGGTAAGCTTTTTCGCCATAACGGGATTAAGGCTTTTGGGAATGCCAAGTGTAACAAGACCAGCCCCCACCCTCATTGCACCCATAGACGTCATCGCAGCAGCGCCAGATTTACCCACGGAGCCAGCAAGCACAAATACATGGCCGAAACTCCCTTTATGGGTATTCCCGTGCCTCGGCTTGATAAGCCTTTTGATGCCTTCAAAATCAAGAATTTCCCACAAAATTTTATCACCTGTAAAAAGTTCTCCCGGCATTCCAATGTCAACAACCTCCACCTTTCCAACATAATCCATACCTGGATATATCAATAAACCAATCTTCGGGATTGCCATTGTTGCTGTTATTGCTGCCTTTACGCAACTGCCAAGCACCCTTCCATTTGAGGCATCAAGGCCGGATGGAATGTCAACTGCTACAACCGGTTTATTAAGCCTATTTATAAACTCTATCACACCCCTCTGAATCCCTTTTACATCTGCTGAAAGCCCTGTGCCAAAGATGGCATCTACAATCAAATGGGAATGCCGTATTTTGGTTTTATGCTCAAGACTAAAGCCTTGAGTTACAATAGATACCGTTTCTCCGCCCATCTTCTCCCATATATTCATATTTACCTTTGCATCACCTTCAACATCCCGTCTTTGTGCAATGAGATAAACACAGGTCTTAAAGCCCTTATTGAGCAAATGCCTTGCAACAACAAAGCCGTCGCCGCCATTATTACCCTTGCCTGCAAATATAGAGACCCGTTTGCCCTTAAGATTGCCAAAATCCCTCTCAATAATCTCAGCAACACCCCTCCCTGCATTCTCCATAAGCACAAGACCCGGAATGCCGTAGTTTTTTATAGTCTTTTCATCAAGTTGTCTCATTGCAACTGAATCAACGATTTTCATGGCCTGAAAAAAGTATCACACTCCACAGGCTTTTGCAATTTTTAACATATAGCATTTTCGAGGAGATATGCCTCAAATTGCCCTTGACTGCATTTCAGATATGAGCAATAATCCTTAGCGAGATACAACTCGTGAGAAAAAATTACAGAAAAAGGCTCAGTATCAGTTATACTGAGTAATTTGGAGAAGATGTCAGTGAAGAAGAAATAATGATTTCTGCCTGCACCGATTTGCACTTCATATTCATAAAGGAAATAACGATATGCATAAAAACATCAAAATAGACATCCACCACATCACCCGGGTAGAAGGTCATGGCAACGTTGTTGAGAAATGGGGACACATCCCAATTAATTTGGACACACGTCAAAAACAGTTATTGGGATGTGTTGTCCCCATTTGATTCCTTAACGATGTTTAAGAAAAGTTCCCCGCTCATATTCTTCAAACGCAATCTTCAACTCTTCCTGCGTATTCATCACAATCGGACCACGCCAAGCAACAGGTTCTCTCAGCGGTCTGCCGGATATAAGCAGGAATCGTGCTCCTTCCTTCTCCGTAGAAATCTTCACTTCGTCGCCATGTTCAAAGATTACCAAATTCTCAGCCCCTATGGCTCTCTCTTTGTTCAAATCAAAGTACGCTTCCCCTTTTATCACATAGGCAAATACGGTATACCCTGCCTGAACATGATGCGTAAATTCAGTTTTCGACGGCACCGTCACATCAAGATACTCGGGGTCAATGATGATATCTTGCACAGGCCCCCGGACATTATTGACGTTACCGCAAATAAGCTTGATCTTCACACCAGTATCCAATCGTATCTCCGGAATCTGCTCCCTTTTAATGCCCCGATAGCGGGGTTCCATCATCTTATGTGAAGCGGGAAGATTGGCCCAGAGTTGAAATCCCCACATCAAACCGTCTTCACGCCCTTTCGGCATCTCCTGATGGATAATGCCACTCCCGGCGGTCATCCACTGCACATCACCAAAAGAGATTACCCCTTGATTGCCGAGACTGTCGCCATGCTCAACCCGACCCTGCAATACATAGGTGATTGTCTCAATGCCGCGATGAGGATGCCATGGAAAACCTCTGAGATAGTCACTGGGGTTGGTTGAATGAAAATCATCGAGCAACAAAAAGGGGTCAAGATATGGCATCTGATGGTAACCAAACGCCCTCTTCAAGTGTACTCCTGCACCCTCAATGGTAGGAGCGCTTGTAAGGATTTTTTTTATGGTTCGCACAGAATGCATTCCTCCCCTCCAAAAATGCGCTTATAATTTGCTTGAGGTCATCTAAGGTACAACCTCATGTGTGCGACAGCTTTTGGCCATATTCCGTTTTCATGCTCAACAATCTATTTATTGAAAATTGTTTTGAAGAATTTTTTCATTTCCTCCCATGACTTCCTGTCAGCATCTGCATTGTATCCGAGCGGCAGGTTGAATTTCTTTGCATAGGTATCTGCATCCGGATTCGTGAAGCTGTGAATGGCTCCAGGATAGGAGATAAACTGAAAATCGGCTTTCACTGTTTTCATCTCCTGTTTGAATGCCTCAATTTGCTCAGGAGAAATAAATTTGTCATCAGCGCCGTGCAATACGAGAATCTTTGCCTTCACATTGCCAGTCTGTGCAGGCTTAATTGCAGCAAGGCTGCCGTGGAAGCTGACAACACCTTTAAGCTCGCTGCCTTGCCACGCCAGGTTGAGTACAACCCCTCCGCCGAAACAGTAGCCGATGGCAGCAATACGGTCTGCAGCAACGGTGGGCTGCTGTTTAAGAAATTCCAGCGCTGCGGTAAATCTGGCTTGAGCAACATCAAAATTCTTCATAAGCTCTGATGAGAATTTCCCTGCCTCATCAGGATGACCGGCCTGTCTGCCGTCACCGTACATGTCCACAGCAAGGGCTGTATACCCCAATTCTGCTAACATTCTGGCACGCTTGCGCGCATATTCATTATGCCCCCACCATTCATGAACAACCACTACTCCGGGTCGTTTCCCTTCCAAATGCTCATCGTATGCCAGATAACCTTTTAGCACAACACCCTGAGAACTATACTCAACAGGGCTTTCATGAATTTTTGCATTTGCTGAAACCTGCCCTGCAAAAATCAACTCAAATCCAATAATAGTCAAACATATTAATAGTCTCCTCATAACGACCTCCTTGATTCTGTTATTATTCTTGTATACCAAAATATAGCAGGATTTCACTGTTTTGCAATCAAGTGTATATAACCCAAAAATAGCGATTGATTTTGGGGGAGGTTTTTGATCGCTATTTTACGAGCAAGCATATGTTTGACAGTCATTATAAAAGCGGTTATCATCAGGAAATGCTGGATAAACCAATCACAATAATATCCATCGGCGGCAATACCCTTATCAGAAAAGGGGAAAAAGGCACAATTGAAGAGCAGTTCAAACACACAGAAGAATGTATGACCTATGTTGCAAAGCTGGCGGCGCAAGGCGGTAGAATCGTCATAACCCATGGCAACGGCCCTATTGTTGGAAATATCGTGATAAGAAATGAGGCTGCGAAGGATATAATCCCGCCGATGCCGCTTTATATATGCAATGCCGATTCAGAGGGCGGAATAGGCTTTATGATTCAGCAATCTCTGTATAATCAGCTAAAACAGCTCAATATAAAAAGAGAGGTAGCAACAATTGCTACTCAAGTTGTAGTTGATAAAAATGACCCGGCATTTTCAAATCCTACAAAACCCATTGGGCCTTTTTATACAAAGGAAGATGTAGCGGTAATTCAAAAGCAAAAAGGCTGGGCAATTATTGAAGACAGCCACAGGGGCTACAGAAGAGTTGTCCCCTCCCCCAAACCACTTAAGGTCGTTGAGGCGGATATCATAAAAAAACTTGCGCTGGATGGCATAATTGTGATTGCTGCCGGCGGCGGTGGGGTGCCGGTAGTGGAAATAGAAAACAGCAATCTCAAAGGCATAGATGCAGTGATAGACAAGGATTTGGCAACTGCTCTATTGGCCAAAGAGGTAAAGGCAGAAACATTTATAGACCTGACATCAATTGACAGGGTTTATATAAATTTTGGAAAATCAGACCAGAAAGCATTAAATAAACTTACTGTTGCTGAGGCCAGAAAATATCTCGCTGCCGGAGAGTTTGCCCACGGCAGCATGGGGCCAAAGATAGAGGCTGCCATTGAATTTCTTGAGGCGGGAGGCAAAGAGGTTATAATAACAACACCGGAATTGTTAGAAGCGGCAATGCACGGAAAGGCAGGGACAAGAATAACAACATTGTAAATTGCAAAATGCAAAATGCAAAATGTTTCGCCTTAACTTTGACTTTTGCAATTTGCAATCTTCAATTTGCAATGCACTTATAGAACTATCTCCATCCCATCATACGCCAGTTCAAACCCTTGAGGCAGAGACTTGTTCGTTTCAGCGTATTCAAGGTTATGGCCAAGGTGGGTAAGGACAACCCTTTTAGATTTTAGCTCTGCTCCAATCTGCACCGCCTCCTGAATGCTCAAGTGTGTGGGGTGCGGTTTATGCCGAAGGGCGCCTAATATCAGCACATCAAGATGGATAAGCATGTTTTTGGAATCATCAGGAATCTGACTGCAATCTGTTATATATGCAAGCCTGCCAACCCTAAACCCAAGTATCTGCATCTTGCCGTGATAAACTTTTATTGGTTGAATCAAGAGGCCAAACAGGTCAAATGGGGATGAAATCGGAAAGGTCTCAATCTCCGGTTTCCATGTGCTGTTTACCGTGCTCGTAAAAATATAATCAAACATATTGCGTATGCGGTTTATGGTAAATTCACTTCCGTAACAGGGGATTACCTGCTTTTGCAGCATATTGAAACTTCTCAGTTCATCAATGCCGTGGATATGGTCTGCGTGAGGATGGGTATACAGAACAGCGTCAATTCTCTCTATCTGATGGGCCAGCGCCTGGTATCTCAAATCAGTAGATGTGTCTATCAAGATATTCTTGTTATTTGCTGTTATAAGAAGGGATGAACGCGTCCTCTTGTTTTTAATGTCCTTTGATGTGCATATGCTGCATTTACAGCCGATTACAGGAACACCCGTAGATGTGCCGCAGCCCAAGATGAGTGCCTTCACTACTCCGGAACTTTCAGAAGGATGTATCAAACCATGAGAATTTTCATTTTGAAATTGCATGGAATATTTGCTGTCTCTACGTTGACTCTCTGAACTCAAAAAAACAGTTACATCTTTTTGACAATTATCTTTTGGTTTTGAAATTACATCACGACCAGATTATCCCGATGCACCACTTCGTCATAATACTTATAGCCTAATGCATTTTCAATCTCTGCTGTTTTTCTGCCCTTGAGTTTTTCTATTTCTGCGGAGCTGTAATTTGCAATACCTCTGGCAAATTCCTTGCCGTGCCGGTCAACACACTGCACAACCTCGCCTGCCTCAAATTGGCCGTTTATCTTTGCTATGCCGGATGGAAGCAGGCTCTTGCCTTTATGCAGGATAGCCTCTTTCGCCCCTTCATCAACAAATATCCTTCCCGTTGGTCTTGCGGAAAAAGCTATCCAGTGCTTCTTGCTGGTAAGCTTGTCATCCATGGGAAGGAAAAGCGTTCCGACACCGGCACAGGAAAAAATCTTCTTCAAAATATCAGAATCCATGCCATTGGCAACAATGGTAGCTACTCCAAAGTGGGCTGCCTTTTTTGCCGCCTCTACCTTTGATGCCATGCCCCCTGTGCCAAAGATGCTTACGGTATCTCCAGCCCACACTGCCGAAGCAAGATGGTCGACATCTGCAACCTGAGGTATGAGTTTTGCCGTCTTATCCTTTTTGGGGTCTTTATCAAACAGGCCGTCTATATCTGTCAGAATAATCAGCAAATCCGCTTCTACCAGACTTGTCACAAGCGCTGCAAGATGGTCATTATCGCCGAATTTTATCTCCTCAACAGCAACCGTATCATTTTCATTTACAATGGGAATTATGCAGTAGCTAAGAAGGGTTGATAATGTATTTCGGGCATTCAGAAACCTTTGCCTGTTGCCGAGGTCATCGTGTGTTAAAAGCACCTGGGCAACCTTTTCGCCCAGTGTGTTAAATGCCTTTTCATACAATGTCATAAGGCTTCCCTGCCCAATGGCCGCAACTGCCTGCTTTTCAGGGATGCTTGCGGGTCTTTGTTTTAGCCCCATCTTTTTCATACCTATTGCAATGGCGCCTGAGGTTACGAGGATGACTTCCTTGTCCGATTTTTTTAATTCAGATACACCTTTGGCAAGGTTTGAAAACACAGATTCATCAAACCCTTGCCCCCGGCCGCCTGCAAGCACAGCGCTGCCGACTTTTATTACTACCTTTTTCGCAGCGCCAATATGTTTTTTTCTAAGATTATCTTTCATTGGTTAATAGTCTGTTGAAAAAGCCATTAACAGCCTTGATTACACCGATGAGAACGAATGATTACACAGATGACGGTATCACGTCATTCTGAGGGCAAAGCCCGAAGAATCTCAAAATAGAGATTCCTCACTTCGTTCGGAATGACATTTCTGTGTAATCTAATCTTTTATCTGTGTAATCAGAGTTTGTTGAGTTTTTCAACAAGCTCCTAATAAATCTTTGCGATGTTTAATTCCTGATTCGGACCGCCATTTAAAAGCTTTACAACCTTAATCCCATCTTCAAAATAGTCTATTATATTAAGACATCCATAGTCCTGCTCAATCCTGAAAAAGTTTTCCATAGGAAGTCCCATTGCATCGCAGAGTATAACCCTGTTTACGCCGCCGTGTGCAACAAGTGCTATATGCTCGCCCGTGTGTTCATTAAGAATCTCATGAATGGCCGGCATAACACGTTCCTTCAGGTCGTATAAATTTTCCCCACCCTTGACCTTTGCATGGGCAAGGTCTCTGAATCTGAAATCTGCTTCTTCAGGAAATCTCTCTGCCCCTTCCTCCCGCGTAAGCCCTTCCCATCTGCCGAGGTGTAATTCTCGAAAGGCGGTTATTTTCAAGGGGTTTAATTCCAGTGTTTTGCCTATAATATCAGCGCCTTTGGTCGCCCTCTGCAAATCGCTGGAATAGACAGCAGTTACCGGCTCTTTTGCAAGAAATGCTGCAATGTTTTCCATCTGCAGAACACCGATATCGGTTATATCAACATCAAAATGGCCATTATAGCGGAACTCATGATGGTTTACCACCTGGCCGTGACGGATAAGATAGAGACGCGTGGTTTTCATTATTTACCTCAGCCCTTGATAAAATCTTTTGTCAAAAATCAACGCACACAAAGTTAACATTGTAAGAATGATATTGCCATAGTTCATGCTCAAAAACTGCCCAGATGCAAGGCGCTGAGGAGCGAGTAGCGGAGCATACGTTTCAAGGTATGTGAGCAACGCAGCGACGATGGCAACGCAGCAGATGGGTATTTTTCAGCATGAACTACATAGTTTTTCTTCCTTTAACGCAATATAGCCTTCTCTTATGAGAAATATGACCGTAACCAATCCAACAATCGGGTCTGCCTGCCAGAAGCCGTAAAGATAATTAAGCCCCAGTCCAATCAGCAGAGCAACCGACAAAATGCAGCAAACCAGCGTCTGCTTAGAATCTGCCACAAGGCTTCTGCTGTTAATAGTCTTTCCTGTCCGGTATTTCATATAGAATAAAACAGGCATTACAATAATGGAGACAATAGCAATAATAATTCCAAAGAGGCTTGGGTCTGGCATCTCCTGTAAGTACAGCTTTTTGACAGATTCATATAAAACATACGTCCCGAGGATGAAAAAGGTATATGCAATTAACCTTACAGCCTTTGCCTCTATCCTTTCTTCCTCCTCCTCTGACATCTGCCCGTGCTTCCTGAACCTCCATATCATCACGCTGCCTGAAAGAGATTCTACAAAACTATCCAGGCCAAATCCAATCAGAGCTATGCTCCCAGCCAGTACTCCGGCAAGTATTGATACAATCCCCTCTAAAATATTATACCCTACGGTGAAGTATGATAATGAAAGAGCCTTTCTATGAAGGGATGAACTCATTACATTATTTATATACTATATTCGACCGTGAAGTGCAATAAAGGACCCGGATCCCATTATGCTGGATTTAAAACCGTCAATTAATCCTGAAATGCTGTTTTGGGAAGGAGGATGCTATTCAATCGGTTTTTTCTTAGGCGGACTGCTCGTAGATTTCCGTCATGCATCGCGAGGGGAACGAACGCCTGAACTCAGCGGCGGCATTTCGCTGCGTCCCTCTTAGCGGATTGTTGGGTCAATCATTTTCAAGTCCTTTCTGTTTAATAGTTGTTGACCCTATTTTCTATTTTTTCTAATTTTATTTGACTCCTAATAACGTTGGAATTCACGGGGAGCGTTTTACGCGATCCCGTGAAATAAATGGTTGTACGGTCTCTATTAGTCTTGCCCTTATTTAAGGCTGTTAATTTTGTCGTTGCCGAGTTTGCTGTTATCAGGTTTTTAGGTTGTTTTTCCGTCATGGCTTTTTTAGTCCGTATGTTGCCCTCATCGAGTCAGCTTCAGCATCTGACTGGACTTGAATCGTGTATTTTATACCGTGCGTGGGATTGTTGCAAAGAAAGAAAATGCTGCGATCACCGTATGTAATGGCAATATCTTCTGGCGGAGTGTCTTTTTGTGGTGGCGTGGAAAAATCGCGGGTTGCATTGCGGCGACAGAAAGAGCATCTAACCTTGAGATTTTTGTATGGAATTTTCATGCCGTTATTCTCCTTTTTTATTCGTACACCGCCTGAACTCATGGGGAGCGCGGTCGTTTCGCGCGATCCCATGTAGTGAGATGTTAGGTGCTTCTTTTCCTTCTGTAGGAAATGATCACTATAACTGGCAACCAAGCCCACCACAGGCCGCCAACCATATAACCAATACTCAATTCAAAATTATCAAAAGGCCATAGCATGAAAATCCAAAGCCCGTACCAGGCAAATAAGCCAGCAATAATGGAGCTATCGAAAGTTTTAATCATCTGCAAGCAGTGTCAACCATAAGTCTGTCAGTTGAATTCTTTATTTGTACTTGATTCCATTTCTTATCCGTCGTGTAGTGTTCAATAATCTTATCATCGCCGCTATATAATGTAGTTTTATTTACCCTCATCTGTAAGCTCGCACAGTTTAACTCCATTTCTGAAACCGAATATGCGGGATTTTGTTTTGGAAATTTCAACCTGTATGCCTGATATAATTTCCCATCTTTTATGAAAAGATTTATTGTTTTAATTTTAGCAATATGATTTTTTTTGATTATATTTTTTGTGTCTAAATATAACCTTTGGACTCCGGGGTCTTCAGAAATAAATTTGTATTTATTGTTAAATTCAGCAATCTCAACAGCAAAGACATAGCTATAAAACGCTAATAAGCAAACAAAAGAACGGCCAAACAAAATAATAGTTTTCTTGACTCTTATTGCAGTAAGCATCATATCTCCTCAAAATACCTCTTTGCGACAGCAACCCCTTCAAGTTGCCGGTTAATTTTTTTTACAGCCCTTCTAATCTCTTGTACCTGATCAAAAAGATCTCTGTCCCTGCAACTCATGTAGGTCAAACAAGAGGGTCAGGTCTTGCAAGAACACAAGAACACAAGAACAAGAGGGTCAGGTCTTGAAATATCAGTTCTCATCTTCCCACCTCTGCTTAATTACTTTGCTGACTGTAGTGTAGTATAGTGGATTTTTAGATAATCTGCAATCTCTTTACGGGTATATCCGTATCTCACATGGCAAGG
>JACRML010000081.1 GCA_016214995.1 Deltaproteobacteria bacterium | reverse complement strand
CTCCCCGATAGAGACACTCGTGGACAGGCATACTTCATTATCGGCACATTTTGGCAGCCAACTTGCTGGTTTCCCCAAAAATCAATGTCTATTTTTGGGTCTTGCCCTCTATTGCTCGTATCCTTTGGGTTCCTTAGATGTGGCGGCGGGGAGGCTATTGCAGGGTTTTTATTGCCGCTTCTTTGCCAAGCTGGTATTCTTTAATGGCCTTATCCGGCCATCCTTTTTGCTCGTAGGCAATGGCAAGATTATTATGGGCTGCTGCAAGATTAGGATTAATCTCTATGGCAGTTATAAATTCCTTTATTGCCTCGTCTGTCAGGCCTTTTTGCCCGTAGACCGACCCCAGATTCACATGGGCCTTCGCATAATCTGGTTTCAGTATTATTGCGGCCTGAAACCCCTTGATGGCATCGTCCAATTGTCCCAGATTGGCAGAGGCAAGCCCTAACTTATAATAAGCAACCGGATAATTCGGCTTCAAAACTATGGCAGTCCTGAATTCATGGATGGCCTTATCCCATTGCCTCTGGTCAAGATAGACATTTCCGAGATTAAAGTAGACCTCTGGAAAATCCGGTTCCAGTTTTATTGAAGTCTTGTATTCCTGCGCAGCCTCAGACAGACGGTTCTGGAGTCCATACGCATATCCAAGATTATTGTGCGGTCTTGCCTTATTTGGGGACTTTGTTACCACATCCTTCCATAATGTCATAGTATCTTTCCATATGCCGTTTCTCTGGTAAGTAGCAATAGAGATGATAAATCCGAGAAACAGGAGCATGGATAGGATTATAACCTTTTTGCTCATGCTAAATACAATTCTTAAATCCTCTAATTAATACAATTCCTAAATCCTAATGTCTAATCCCCGATCAAGGCCTTCGGGGACATGTTTCTAATGAACGTTCACGAGCTTTTGGTTCACAAAGAGGCATGAAAATTAACCCGTTTGTTATTCCCGAGTGCTTTTATCGGGAATCCATTGTTTTAAAAGACCGGATTCCCGCTTGAGACATGCGGGAATGACAGAGTAAAGAAGATTTTCGGAGCAAACATTAGAGAATTCCTAAGTTCTAATATCTAATCCCTGATTAAAACCTTCGGGGACAGGTCTATCGGGGGTTAGAAATTTACTTGAAATGCCCGTTAAACTAAAAAAGAGCGGCGCTTTTTAGACGCCGCCCTTTTTCCTGCTTCACATGCTTCATGTTTCATGCTTCTAACTTCTTGCTTCTTACTTGCCGTGGCATGTTCTGCAAATGCCTGAGTTGGAGTTTCCTCCGACCCTTCTTAGGAACAGGCCGTCTATAACCTTATCGAACTGACCTGAAACAGTATAATTATAGTCCGGGCCATAGCCTGTCCTGTTGTAACTCCTAATAACCCCGGGGTCGTTGTTTGTCTGGTTCTTGTAATGCGGGTCATGGCATGATGTGCACTGCACCTGACCACCATCCCTCAGAAGGTCATTAATAGTAGCTGTGTTGCTGATGAATCCCTTGACTGCCCATAGGTTGTCTGAGCGGCCGTAAGCTGCTGCGCCACCGCCGAAATTCTGGGCGTTATTGATTGTAATGCTGCTGATGGTTGTGCCTGTAGCCCTGAGTGATGCAACAGTAGGATCATATGTAACGTTTATCGGGTGGTCGTTGGTGAGATCAACTGTCTTTGAGGCATAGTTAAAATTAGGGCCGAGGCCGATATTCAACCTGTTTGATTCATTCTGGGGGTGGCAGAGGCTGCAACTGCCTGGAGCAGCATCAAAGTGTTCCAGAGAACCAGGATAAACTGGAGTCATACTAAACTTCCACCCCTGGTCAACGCCTGTTCCATCTGTGCGGCTGCCTTTGCCGGGTCTATTTATCAGGTTATCAAATGTTGTAACACCGTCATGGCAGGAAAGGCATGCAAGGCTTGAGCCGCCGACGCTGTTAATGTTTGTCCCGCCAATAGTAGTGCCGTAAGTAACATATGCTGACGCCGATGAACCCCTGTTCCAGAGCGGAGCAGTGTCTGTTCTGCCAAAGTGCGGTGTATGACAAAATACGCATATCTCTGTTGTGGCAAAACGCCAGGAAGTGCAATATTCTGTACCAAATATAATAACGCAATCTCTGTCCACTGCCTGAAACGGCCAGCCATAACTTGACAGATTATGTCTTGACCAGACAATGCCTCCTGCTGTGGCTCCGACAGTCCCATCTGTAGAACCCGTATACTCTGCCTTTGCGCTATCCCATGTTTGAATTGTTGTGGCTGCTGATAAGGCATCCCCAGCATTTACGAAACTATAAAAAATAACAAAGACAAGGGCTGCAAATAAGGCGCTTAATTTTTTCATGGTTTTCACCTCAACTAACCCACAATATTCGTTTTGGTATAGGATTGAAATTCCTATGCTTTAAACGAAGAAGGGCGGCGCTTTTTGGACGCCGCCCCTTTTACTGCTTCTTGCTTCCAACCCCCGATAGATACATTCGAGGGCATGCTTCTTGCTTCTTGCCTCTTACTTAGCGTGGCATGTCCTGCAAACGCCTGAGTTGGAGTTTCCACCAACCCTTCTCAAGAATAAACCATCACTATCGCCGGCGTTTACAACATAGCCTGCCCCATAGGCCAGAACTACTGCCGGGTCATTGTTGGTTTGGTTCTTGTAGTGCGGGTCATGGCATGATGCGCACTGCACCTGATCACCATTCCTCAGAAGACTTTGAATAGTAGCTGTGGTGGTGAGATATCCCTTGACTGCCCATATGTTGTCTGAGCGGCCGTAAGCTCCTGCGCCGCCGCCGAAATTCTGGGCGTTATTGATTGTAATGCCGCTGATGGTTGTGCTTGTAGCCCTGAGTGATGCCCTGTCCGCTTGGTATGACACGCTTATCGGGTGGTCGTTGCTCAGATCTGTACCGATATTTAACCTGGCTTTGTCACTGATATTTGGACTAACGGTGGTTCCGATAAGCACCGCACCGGCATCATCTAAGAATGCCCATGCTTGTGCAGTGGTAAGTCCATTGGTATTGGAACCCTTGCCTGGCGCATTTATTAGGGCGTCAAGGGTTGTTACACCGTCATGACAAGATAGACATGCAAGGCTTGAGCCGCCGACGCTGGTAATGTTTGTCCCGCCAACAGTTGTGCCGTATGCTGTAAAGCTTGCTGTAGTATTTCTGTTCCAGAGTGGTGCCGTGGCTGATCCGGCGTGGTGAGGTGTATGACAGAATACGCAGACCTCTGTGGTTGCTACATCACCAGTCGTATATCCACCTTGACCTGATGTAAGCGCTGTCAGTGATGCCTGAAAGCTTGATGAAAAGCTGGATAGATTGTGTCTTGACCAAACGATACCTCCTGCTGCCTGGCCTGCGGCTGCATTGTTTAGCTGTGAACCCGGATAATCATTCTCAGCAGCACCCTGCCAACCTTGAATTGTAGTGGCAGCAAAGGATGTGCCGCCGAATGCCAGCGCTATTGCTGCTGCTACTGCCAGAAATAATAACTTTTTCATTTGTTTTTCCTCCCTTTGGATTTTTGTTTCTTGATTTTTTGCTTCTTGTTTCTTCTTTCTTGCTTCTTGCCTCTAACTTCTTGCCTCTAACTTCTTGCTTCTAACTTCTTGCCTCTTGCTTCGGCCTTTTCTTTAGTTTTTGCGCGCCTTACCTGAAGTACTTCAAAAAAAAGGCCTGATTGTTCTTGGGAGCGCACTCCCTTAAGACATTCAGGCATCATCACCTGCCTTATAAAGACCCCTCATGAACCTTTATAAGTTTAATTTTGATTATGATTATACCTGAAAATTAAAATTTGTCAAGAAAAAAATTAAAGGAAGTTAATAATGCAATTTCTAAATCCTAATATCTAATTTCTAATAAAACATTTAGAAGAATTCCTAAGTTCTAATATCTAATTTCTAATAAAATTCAAAAATCCAGCTTTGAAGTTTTATTTGTCATTAGAAATTAGGGTTTAGAAATTAGAAATTTATTTCTTTGCGCCTGTTCTTGCCTTATATTTCTCACCCATATATTCAAATACATTCACCCGCGCATTCCACTGGTCAGCCACATAAATCCTGTCCTCGCTGTCTATGGCAATGCCGGCCGGAAGTATCTGTCCTCCCCTTCCTTCGCCGAATGCGCCGAATGCCATGAGTATCTGCCCCTCCTGGTCAAATATCTGGACATTATTAAAGGCTGAATCAACCACATAGATATGTCCTTCACTGTCTATGGCAATACCTTTTGGTCTGGCAAACATACCGGGGCCGTCGCCCAGCTTGCCCCATGCCCTTAAAAATTTCCCCTCCGGGTCAAAGACCTGAACCCTTCCGTTCATAGTATCCACCACATAGACATTCCCTTTTCTGTCCACTGCTATGAAAGAGGGAAAGTTGAATTCCCCTTCCTCCCTTCCCCTCTTCCCTATAGTAAAGAGAGGTTTTAGAGTTTCTGTGTCAAAGGCTGTTACCTGGTGTTTATGGGTATCCACTACATAGAGCCTTTTCCTCTCATCGTCTACTGCAAGTCCTGTCGGCTGTTTAAAAAGCTCGCTCTTATGGCCAAGGGCTGAAATAAACTGTAAATCCATGCCAAAGATATAGACCGCATCACCGCTGCTGTCAGCCACGTATATTCTCCCTTTATTGTCTGTGGTAATGCCTATGGGCTTGACAAACGGACTTCTGCCGCCTGCCGCCAGAATGATTGGATTGTCGGCCTTGGGGTCAAATATCTGCACAAGACCCGAACCTGTATCGCTAACATATATCCTGTCTGCCTTGTCTGTATGAAGACCGTTTGGTTTAGAAAAAATACCTAAAGGTTCTTCTCCAAGAACAATCTCTGCTACAAAGGAACCGCCGTAAAACCCCTTGGCTCCGTTGAAGCTTTTATCAAACCGTATTTTGGGAGGGTCGGGTGGAAGCGGCCATATAATCTCCGGAAGTTTTTTTGGCGCGCAGCCAAAAAGAGCAATTGCAATTATAGGGATTGAAAAAAGCCTTAAGGTCTTATGTATTTTCATTAGTTATTCTCCTTTGAAGCTTACCACGACTCTAGATATCCTGATTCATGCTTTGGTATCATATGACATCTACGGCAGTTTGTCATGGGCCAAAAATCAAACGCTACCTTCCCATGGCAGCGACCGCACCACTTTCCTTCAAATATCTCATCCATGGTAATCTTGTTTGCCCCTGCCTCAGGTATAAATATATTCGGATGGCAGTTTTTGCAGCTAAGCCAGTATGTATGGATGGAGTGGGGGAATATGACATTGGCCATAAGCGGCACCTTTGCCTCAATAAAGATATTTAGCTGAAGCGGCTCTGCGTCCTCCTCCTCTTCGTCAAGATATCCCCTGGGGGCTATCAAGCCGTCTATGACAGCAGTGGTCCAGTTGACATTGTTATAAGCGTCTTTGGGCAGATATTGCAAGGCGGGCAGACCAGGTGACTTAGGTGTTACCGTGCCCATCCTTGCTATGAAATTAAAATATTTTTCGAATCGTTCATTTGCCTTCATCTCTTTCTGTGCTGTCTTAAGGGTTTCAGCAGGAGAAGCAGGCCTGTCTTCCGTAAGGTTTTTCATAACACCGCAACCATACACAATACTATTCACCGTAAGAATTATTCCAATTATGAATTTAAAATAAACATTCACAACCAATCTACCTGCTGAATATTTTATAAAATACTACATGACAGCTAATGCTGTCAAGGGATGTTTGTGGGCCGTAAAAATCAATATCTATTTTTGGGTGTTGGGAGGGTGTTGGGATGTTTAAGGAAGAGGTAAAAGGTAAGTTGAATATGTTAAATACAATTCCTTAAATCATAACAGTAGTGTCCGGTTAAATTAAAAGAGTTGAATCCCTTGAAACAACCTGATTCTACAGCATCAAGTCGAATCCAGGGGGTTTCCGGTATTTTTTAAGACACTGGATTCCCGATAAAGACCTCGGGAATGACGTTTATGACTATTTTCATGGTTTTTTCAGCGTATTCAGGTTGCAAACTATGCTGTTTTAACCGGACACTACTGAAATCATAATGTCTAATTTTCAATACAATTAATTAGGGATTAGAAATTAAGATTTAGGAATTTGACTATTGCGCCTCCTCCAGAGCCGACTTGGCTTTTAAGAAGGAGTCTTTTGCATCTTCGCTGCTTACCATCTTTGGTATCAGTAAAACCTGACCCTGGTATAAGGAATTTGGATTTTTTAATTTGTCGAGGTTGTATTTATAGATAACTACCCACAGTTTGGGAGCATTATAGATAAACTCCTTGCCGGCTATTTTCCATAGAGTATCCCCTTTTAACACAGTATATTTAATTACTATCTCTTCCCGCCACTCCTCTCCTGATTTCAATTCAACGGTTGTTGTCCCTTGTCCTGATTTATTATCTTCAGCCGGTTTTTCAGCCTCTATGAAAGATGCTGCCGCCTGTTTGGAAATGGTTTGGGCATGTGCAACTGTATCTTCCGCAATCTTTTCTGTAGCTTTTTTTGCTGTCTCAACTTCATTTTCAAGTTGTGTGATTTCAGCTGTCTTGGCTTTGAGATTAGCCTCTGTCCTTTGTCTTAGTTCTTCTTCTGTCTTCAATCTTGACTCTGCTTCTTCTTTCTTTGCAAGGGTTTCTTCAGCCTTTGCACGGGCAATCTCTGCCTCCAGCCAGCCCTCTTCTGCCCTTTTCCTTGCCTCTTTTTCTGCATTTGCCTTTGCCTCTTTTGCTGCCTCAATCTCATTTTTAAGTTTTATAATTTCAGCTGTCTTGATTTTTAGGTCAGCTTCTGTCCTCTGCCTCAGCTCTTCTTCTGCCTTTAGCCTTGACTCAGTTTCTTGCTTTTTTGCAAGGGTCTCTTCAGCCTTTGCACGGGCCGTCTCTGCCTCCAGCCACCCATCTTTTACCCCTTTCCGCGCCTCTTTTGCTGCCTCAATCTCATTTTTAAGTTGTATAATTTCAGATGTCTTGGCTTTGAGGTCAGCCTCTGTCCTCTGCCTTAGTTCTTCTTCTGTCTTCAGTCTTGACTCTGCTTCTTCTTTCTTTGCAAGGGTTTCTTCAGCCTTTACACGGGCCGTCTCTGCCTGCAGCCAACCATCTTCTGCCCTTTTCCTTGACTCCTTCTCTGCCTTTTCCCTTGCCTCTGCCTCGAATTTTTCCCTTGCCTCCTCCATTGCGAGTAAACGGGCTTCTAATTCAGAGCTTTTATCCTGCACATCTTCTCTTTCTCTTGTCTGTTGTTTCAATACGGCTATATCTGACTCCGCTTTTTTTTCCGCAATGAACCTTGCCTCCTCAGCCTTCAATAACGTTTCTTCAAGCCCTTTCTTTTCCTCCACTAAAGCATTGTATTTGGCCTCTAGTTCTTCTAGTTCTTTGGTTTTCTGACCAAGCCGGCCTTTTGTGTCTAATATTCCCTTCTCCATGTCTTTTTTGACAACTTGAGTCTGCACCAGCTCTTTCTTCATATCAGACTTTTCCTTGTCAGATACCATCCAGTTAACGCCAACTGCAAAACTCAGGAATAAGGCTGCTATTATTATGACATTCATTGCAACAACCCCGCCTCACTTAAAAAATTAAAATCTGCTGTTTCAAATGCTATCTTATTCTTCTCATATTTGTCAAGATATCCTTAAAATAGTGTGTAAAATAACGAGGTTTTTAATCGCTATTTTACTGGTAAAGTTTTATATTGTTAGGCAAGCTGTATGTGTGTTATAAAAATTTGGTTCTTTCGTAAAAAAGTTGAAATGACAGGTAATTTATGAAGCCATTAATAAATCCGAATATCGAATATCGAAATCCGAAATAAATTCGAAATTCGATATTCAAATGTTAAAAACAGACTTCGGTGTGAGCTCAGCCGAACGCTTGTTTTTGTCATTTGGATTTTGGTCATTTGATATTGTTTCGAATTTCGTGCTTCGGGTTTCGGATTTAGTATTTAAATACCTCAAATATTAGAGCCATATGAGTCTTTAACATAAACTTTCAACTTAAATACGAAAGAAGAAGATGTATACTGCACGCATTATAAGATACCTGCTCCTTATATGTTTTTTTCAACAGGGGTAACAGGGCTTGTCTTGGTGTTAACTATGTCTCTTATGTTTTCAGGACTGACCGGGCAATACGGCTTTTTGAAAAGGTGCTGGCGATAAACACAGGCCACAAACAGGCAGAAGAGTATCTGGATGTGCTGCGGAATGAACAGAAAAAGGCCGCCACCAAAAAGGTGTTTTTTGATGTCAACAAGATATCCGGCATATATCGTTTTTCTCTTTCTCCTTATGGTTTATTGTGCGGCAACCATTAACAGAAATATGGCATGGAAGGATGAGGCGACACTTTGGCAGGATGTGGCGGTAAAATCACCCAAAAACCCAAGGGGGCATAATAATCTGGGGAATGCTTATAAAGGAGACGACCGGATAGAAGATGCCTTGCATAAATACCAAACTGCCTTGAAACTAGACCCATACCACGCAGGTGCCCATAATAACGTGGGATTGATATACAAGGAGAGGGGTTTGTTGGATGAGGCTATCGCAGAATATAGGGAGGCGTTGAAGCATACACCTTTTCCCATAGACCTTCAGGCTATACATAGGAATCTTGGAGAGGTATTGGGTAGAAAGGGGTTAGTAGAAGAGACCATAGCAGAATATGAAGAGGTTGTTAGATTAGACCAAAATGACGGCGATAGTTGGTATAATCTTGGGGTTCTCTACAGTCAGAAAGGCTTATGGGATAAAGCAGCAAATGCATTCTTGGAGGCATTAAGGATTAAACCGGATGACGCCGAAGCTCAGGCGGGTTTGAACAAGGCATTGTATCTCAAACAGCTCCAGCGATAGTACGATGAGAAAACCATACAACTCCAAATCCATTGCCATAACCATCATCATGGTAGTCTCTTTCGGGGTATATGCCAACACCCTTTTTAATGGATTTGTCTATGATGATAATGATCAGATATTGGAAAACCTATGGATCAGGGACATCAGGCATCTGCCGGATATTCTGTTTTCTTCGGTATGGTCATTTTTGAAAGATCGCCAGCCATCTGTCTACTACTACAGGCCGATGATGTACCTCATCTATCTAGTGGAATATCGCCTCTTTGGTCCGAACCCGGGGGGATGGCATCTGGTCAATATAATCCTTCATGCTGTAAACGGCATTATGGTATTTCTTATTGCCTCTATGCTCTTATTGCCCTCATCACTATCCCGCCCCGACAGGCTGTCCCCGGCGGATACCAATAACCTTTTACCCGCCTTTATGGCCGCCATCATCTTTGTTATCCATCCTATAAATAGCGAGGCTGTGGCATGGATATCGGCTGTGCCTGAATTATCTTTTACACTATTCTCCCTCATTGCCTTTTATATATATATGAAGTCATCAGTAAAAGGGCGGGGTGCAGAGGTTGCATCCTCCTGTCTTTTATCAGCGCTATTTCTCTTTCTTGCCCTTCTCAGCAAGGAGACAGCCATAATGTTTCCCGTGCTCATATTGGCCTATGACTATCTTCTTCTGAGGCCGCCTGCAAATCATCCTCAGAAAATTCCCTACCCCATTTTTAGGAGATATTTGCCCTATATGTTTGTTATAGGCGTCTATATCTCCATAAGAACCTATGTCCTCTGGGATATGGTTCTTCAAAGACCAGAACGCACATATCTGAATAACCTCCAATATATTATAAATACTCTCTTTTTGATTGGTCAATATTTCACTAAACTCTTATATCCCATTGATCTCAATGCATTTCATGACTTTCGCCCAGTCCAGTCCATTTTAGAACTGCTGGACATTACCTCTCTGCCAGTTGTTCTCTCCTATCTTTTGCTTCTTTACGGGACAAGAAAAAAAGGTAGATTAACCTTTTTTACCCTCGCATGGATCATTATAGCCTTAATGCCGGCCTTGTATACACTGGGGATAACAGTAAATCCCTTTACAGAAAGATACCTTTATCTTCCGTCTGTGGGATTTGTCATCCTGCTGATAGCAGGATTAATAGGTATTGGTCAGTTGAGCACTCTAACCAATAAGGCTGCAATTTGTATCACGATTGCCATATTTCTCATAGTAATAGGCCTCTATACTACAGAAACCGTCAAGAGGAACTATATCTGGAAGAATGATATCACCCTATGGACAGATACTGTAAAGAAATCCCCGGATAGTTCTACAGCCCATTACAATCTGGGTGTTGTGTATCAAAACAAGGGATTATTAGAAGAGGCAAAAAAGGAGTATAAGGAGTCATTGAGGCTTTCCCCTATAGCGGCAGATGCCCATTACCAGCTGGGACGTATCTATACCAGCCAGTATTTACTGGATTCGGCCATAGTTGAATTTCAGGAGGCATTGAGGATTAAACCAGATTATACTGAGGCTCAGGAGGGTTTGAACAAGGCATTGTATTTCAAACAACTCCAGCGATAGTACGATGAGAAAACTATATAACTCAAAATCCATTGCCATAACCATCATCCTGATAGTCTCTTTCGGGGTATATGCCAACACGCTTTTTAACGGGTTTGTTCATGATGATAATGAGCAAGTATTAGAAAATCCATGGATCAGGGACAGCCGATATATCCCGGATATTATGTTTGGGGCAGTATGGGCATTTAAGAAGCTTGGAGCTACAAACTACTATAGACCCACTATGAACCTTACCTATATGGCAGAATACCATATCTTTGGCCTAAAACCGTGGGGGTGGCATCTGGTCAATATCGTCTTTCATGCACTTAATAGCATTATGGTCTTCCTGATTGCCCTCATAATTTTTAACAAGCAGGCGATGCTTAATCTATTACAAATCCAAAATCTGAAATCCCAGTTCCCCATTCCTGCTTTTATAGCCGCTATTTTCTTTGTCGTTCATCCTGTCAATACCGAACCTGTCGCATGGGTTGCCGGGGTACCTGAACTTACTTTTACATTGTTTTATCTCCCTTCTTTTTATCTCTATATCAACTATTCCGTCGGTTCTAAAAGCTATATCGTTGCAGTAATATTATTTTTTTTAGGCGCCCTGTCTAAAGAAACGGCACTAACGCTTCCAATCTTATTGTTTATCTATGATTATGTCTTTAGAAGAGATTCTATCAAGACATTCAGCGATTACATTAAAAGATACTTGCCGTTTGCAATAATTGCAGGTTTATATATGCTCCTTAGAATCTATGCCCTCAACGGATTCGCGCCTTTCAAGAGGCATCCTGAATTAAATAGTTACCAGTATTTCATCAATATCTTTCCTCTATTTATCCAGTATCTTGAAAAACTTCTCCTGCCTGTTAATTTAAATGCCTTTCATGTCCTGCATCCTGTCTATTCTGTTTTAGAGCCGAGGTTTGTTATTTCGCTGTTATTGACCTTTTCCTTTTTCATATTTGTAATTCTTATAAAAAAGACAAACAATGTGGTATTTTTTACCCTTTTATGGATATTTATCCCGTTATTGCCTGCTCTATACATACCAGGGGTAGGCGAAGCTACCTTTGCGGAGAGATACCTCTACCTTCCATCTGCTGGGTTTGTAATTCTTTCAACCTATATGCTTGCAATGCTCTTTGATAAACTTGGATGTTATAACAATGGTAAGTTTTTTAGAATAGTCTTTGTAATATCGTTATCTGTGATTATAGCGTTATGCTCCGCAGGAACCGTAAAGAGGAGCTTTGTGTGGGCAAATGACCTGACTTTATGGTCAGATACGGTCAAAAAATCTCCAGATAGTATTTTTGTCAATTATAACCTTGGCAGGGCATATCAAGAATACGGACTTTTTGATAATGCAATATCCGCATACAGAGATATCCTGAGACGCGATCCATCCTTAATTAAGGTAAGAAACAACCTTGGAGTAGCATTAGGCCAAATGGGACTATATGCCGAGGCCATAGCTGAATTCAAAAAGGTGTTGCTGACAGCGCCTGAAGATAGAGATGCAAGACGTAACATAGGACTCGCCTATATCAATATTAAAGATTGTGATACTGCACGAAACTTTTTAAAACCCGAGGACGATATTCTTATAAGGCAATTCTTAGATAAGTGTTCAAAATAAAAATTTACGCTCATATGTCTAAAATGCGACAAATATACATAACAAAATCTGTTGCTATCATCATCCTGCTGATAGTATCTTTCGGGGTATATGCCAATACACTTTTTAATGGGTTTGTCTATGATGATATTGACCAGGTATTGAAGAATCCATGGATTACGGATGTTCGACATATTCCAGCTATCCTCTTTTCTCCAGTATGGTCCTTTCTCGAAACATTTAGAGATGTAAAAACAAATTATTACAGGCCTATGATGAACCTAATCTACATGGCAGAATACTATATCTTCGGTCTTAAGCCTTTGGGATGGCATTTTGTCAATATAACCTTCCATACTCTTAATAGCATCATGGTTTTCCTTATAGCTTCTGTGCTTTTTAACAGACCAATACCAAACCTATTATATAACACCTATAACTATATATATGCCCTTATTGCTTCCATCCTCTTTGCCACCCACCCTATAAACACCGAGACTGTTAATTGGGTGGCATGTATCCCTGAACTCTCATTTACATTCTTCTACCTGCTATCATTTTACTTGTATATTAAACAATACTGTTACTCCACCACACTATCTCAAGGAAAAATGGGGAAGATAATATCTGTAGTATCATTCTTTCTTGCTGCTTTGTCCAAGGAAACAGCTTTAACATTGCCTGTACTATTAATTCTCTATGATTACTTTAAGGGGGAAAGAGAATGGAGGACTCTGCTAAAAAGATATGCCCCGTATGGCATAGTGGTCATTATATATATGCTTTTAAGGTTTTACATCCTTGGGGGGATGGCTCCTAAAACGCCTACACACCCGTATCTCAACACCTATCAATATATTATAAATATCTTTCCATTATTTATAGAATATTTAAAAAGTCTTTTACTTCCTATGAACCTCGTCCAATTCCATCCATTGAATCCAGTTTATTCATTAGGAGAGCTGCGGGCATTACTATCGCTATTTTTGACACTATCCTCCCTGCTAATATTTTACAGATTAAGGAAGATAGATTTTCTATATTTTTTTGCCTTTCTTATCATTATAATTCCTCTTGTTCCTGTATTTTACATACCGGTGCTTGGCGCAAATGTCTTTGCAGAAAGGTATCTTTATTTGCCTTCAGTAGGGTTTGTATTAATCTTAACCTATGGGTGCAGACAGCTTATTAACCTTAATTTAACATGGAGAAAGATAGGTATTTTACCTTTAATGGGAATTTTAGTTATAATATTTGGAATTTATTCCATCAAAACTATAAAAAGAAACTTTGAGTGGAAGGACAATGATACCCTATGGAAGACCGCTTCGGAAAAGTATCCTGACAACTATTTTGCGCTTAAAGAATTAGCGGATGTATATTTGAGAAAAGGTTTAATAGATGAAGCAATACTTACATATCAAAAGGCCATAAAAACTAATCTCCATAGAAAGAATCCGCATCCGGCGATTTTAGACCGCTCCCGCCTTAATTTAGTTGCTGCTTATTACGCCAAAGGTATGCTTACTGAGGCAATACTTGAATACAAAGAGGTTGTAAAAGACAACCCGAATAAAGAGAATCTCATAGCTTTGTTTCGGAAGGCATTGATGGATGCTGAAAAACCTTCGGGCATTTATGATGTTTTCAATATCATGGGTAACATATATACTATAACCGGGTTCTTGGATGAGGCTGTTGAATACTATGAAGAGGCCTTGAAAATTACCCCCGATGACCCTCTTGCCCTTCACAACTTAGAGGTTGTCCGTAAGATGCTGCACGGAGGAAAGTCCAAATGACCCCGTATCTTTCCATAGTTATACCTGCATATAATGAAGAGGCGCTTATAGAAAAGACTTTGAAAGAAGTAGTTAAATATCTTGAGGAAAAAAGTTTTTTCTACGAAGTAATTGTTGTGTGCGATGGCTGTAAAGACAACACAGCCGGACTTGCTAAAGAGGCTGCAAAGGCAAATAGCAAGATAAGGGTTTTAGACAGGAAGGCCAATATGGGGAAGGGATTTTCTGTGAGGGAGGGGTGTCTTGAGGCAAGAGGTGATTATATTGTTTTTACCGATGCAGACCTTTCCACCCCTATACAAGAGGTTGAAAAGCTCCTTAAATACTTACAGCAAGGCTATGATATTGCCATAGGCTCAAGGGCTCTTAAAGAATCAGATATCCGTATCCACCAACCCTGGTATAGAGAAACTATGGGAAAGACATTCAATCTCTTTGTGCAGGCCATTACTATTAAAGGGGTAAAAGACACGCAGTGCGGTTTTAAGGGTTTTAAGAAAGAGGTTGTCCAAAATGTTTTTTCAAGGCAGACTATTAACGGCTTTGGTTTTGATGTGGAAGTTCTCTACATTGCTGGAAAATTCGGATACAAGATAAAAGAAGTTCCCATCCGATGGCTTAACAGAAAAGAGTCTAAGGTCAATCCCCTCACGCACTCCTTACAGATGATGACTGATCTAATCAGGATCAGGATATTGGACTGGAAGGGGGCTTATGAAAGATGAAAACATGTCCCCGAATGTTTCTACCGGGGAAAGGATAGTTAAAGAATGGTATAAAAAACCTGCCGTATTGAGCCTTTTTGTTATATTTTCAAGCTTTGCCGTTTATATAAACTCATTAAGCGGGGATTTTATCTGGGATGATATAGAGCAGATTGTAGAAAATCCTGTCATAAAAGACATACGTAATATTCCATCCTTTTTTACCTCAGACCTCTGGAGACTTGTTAGTAACCCTACGATAAGTTCATATTACTACAGGCCATTTTTTCTTCTTTCATTGACTGTGGATTATAATCTATGGGGTTTAAATTCTATAGGTTATCATATTACAAATCTCATACTTCATGCAATTGCCTCTTTCGTGGTTTATCTTGTAGGCAGAAGATTATTATCCAACCACATACCTGCTTTTATTGGCAGTATGCTCTTTGCTGTCCATCCGATCCATGTGGAATCTGTAGCATGGATATCGGGCAGGACCGACCCAATGGCTGCTGTCTTTTTTATGCTTTCCTTCTATCTTTACATGCTCTTTAAAGATGGAAAAGGCATTGCAATGCTCATACTTTCTATTATGAGCTACCTATTTTCCTTATTTTCTAAGGAAATGGCTATAATGCTACCAATAGTGCTTTTAGCGTATGAAGCTTTATTCAAACCGCAGTGGAAGTCTAAATACAATATAATAAAGTCGCTACAAGTTATAGGACATTACATTCTCGTATCAGTCTTATATCTGTATATCCGAACGGTTGCGCTTGGTGATACAATAGGAACGAGTTTTTCATCATCAGGAATGAGTTTTTCATCATCCCCACCTCTTCGCTTATATACCTCTTTGGGAATTACTCTTGATTATCTTCGCATCATGATACTACCTATCAATCTAAAGGTTCTCTACGATGTTCCTTTGAAGGAATCTATCTTTGACTGGCAGGTCATCTTTTCGTTATGCATGCTTATTTCAATCTTTGTCATTACTATTTTGACATACAGTAAAGACAGAAAAATCTTTTTTACCTCCATCTGGTTTTTCATAACAGCATTACCCATTTCAAATATTGTGCCGCTCAGACCTACCATGATGGCTGAAAGGTATATGTATATACCATCTGTCGGTATATGTCTGCTTGTAGGGTGCATCCTTTACAGTGTATATCAGAGGAATATCCAGTGGTCGTTCTATTTGAAGGCATTATTACTGGCAGTAATTACAGTCTTTTCTTTTATCACATTTCAGCGAAATGGATGGTGGGAGAACGATGTGGTATGTTTTACAAAGATGGTAGAAGATGCCCCTAAAAATGCCTATGCCCATCATAACCTTGGGGATGCCTACAGAAGGATGGGTAATATAGGGCAGGCAATCACGGAGTGGGAAGAGGCAGTGCGGCTTAACCCCTATCACTCTGAGGCAAACAACAGTTTAGGGAATATACACCTGTTACAGGGAAATTACACTGAGGCAGTGAGGAGGTATAAGATAGCACTAAAAACCATGCCGGAAAATGCCGAATCACACTATAACATTGCCATAGCATTGGAAAAGCTGGGAAATACAGAGGAGGCTGCATTCCATTACAGGGAGTTCATAACAAGGGCTCCGGCGCAGTACCGAGATGTTGTTGAGGAAGTAAAGTCAAAGCCTATAGTCTCCCGTTGAAAAGAGGGAAATAGGGGTCAGACTTACTTATTGATAATATTATTGTCTTTTGTTACTTTGTTCTTATGGCAAGGAAACCAAGGATAGAATTTAATGGGGCGTTCTATCATGTCATTACCCGCGGCAATCAACAGCAAAAGACATTCAAAGAACGGGATGACTTTCAAAAATACATGGAAATCCTGTCAAGCTATAAACAAAAATATAACTTCCTTGTTTACGCCCATATTCTTATGAGCAACCATGTGCATTTGCTAATAGAAACCGTGCAAACGCCGCTATCCAAGATACTTCAAGGAATAAACCAAAGCTACACCATGTATTTTAACAGGAAATACAAAACATCAGGGCATCTTTTTCAGGGAAGATATAAAGCAATCCTGTGCGATCGAGATGAATACCTGTTGGTACTGATCAAATATATCCATCACAATCCTGTAAGGGCGAAAATGGTGGAGAGGCCTGACGAATATGAGTGGAGTAGTTACCGACATTATGTCCAAAGACAAGAACAGGCAGGCATCGTAGATACAGAGCATGTTCTCAGGATGTTTTCAGAAGATAAAACAACAGCCAGAAAGCTTTTCAGGGCGTATATATCTGAAAGAGCAGGCATGACCGGAGATGAAATATACCGGACTGTTGACCAGCGTATATTGGGCGATGAAGAATTCATAGAAAAGGTGAAAGAAAAAAGCAATGGCAATATAAATAGTGGTAAAAGACCCTGGCAATACAGCCTGAATACTATCATGGGGGTGATAGAGATAGCATACGGGGTTTCATTGAAAGAAATCCGCAGTCCGAGCAAGGATAGAGCCTTGACAAAAGCGAAAACAGTTTTAAGCCTGGTTGCCAGAGAATACGGATATAAAAACAAGGAGATAGCGGATTTTATACAAAAAGACCCTGTAGTTATAACAAGACATTTAAAGGAAAGGGCGAATTTACAGAAAGATATGGAGAAGGTTATGGGGTTATTGAATGGAAAACTAATTGTCAATAAGTAAGTCTGACCCCTGCCACATATACTGGCCTACTGTACTGTAAAAGATGAATAAAAACAACTCTCTATTGCAAAATATTATCTTCCCCACCTCCGTCATCATATTGCTGACTGCAATAGCTTACTCCAACATATTCTCTAATTCCTTTCATTTTGATGACAGGTATGCAATCTTTGAAGACAGGGCAATCAGGGATATAGGAAATATCCCGTCTATGCTTAAAGATATATTGAACAGACCTCTCCTCAGGATTACCTTTGCCCTTAACTATCACTTTGGAGGGTTTGATGTCTTTGGCTATCACCTCGCCAATCTGTTGCTGCATATAATTGCAGGCATAGGTGTATATTTCCTTGCAAAACTTTTATTTGAGAAAATAGGCGGTCATGGGAATTCCGTATCATTTGCGCTGCTTGCCAGTTTGATATTTGCCTTGCATCCAGTTCAAACCGGTTCTGTCACGTATATAGCCAGCAGATCTGCCGTGCTCGCCACCATTTTTTATATCTTTTCCATTATTCTCTTTATATTAGGCAGTGAAAGAAATGGCATTAAAAAGGTATCTTTTCATATAGTGGCATTTTTAAGTTTTCTTCTGGGATTGGGGTCTAAGGAGACAGCTGCAACGATTCCGCTTATAGTGGCAATACTCCCCTTTTTTCTAACAACCATCAAAGGCAAAGGGCATGTCATCATATCTTTATTGTGGCTAATGGTGCTTCCCTTGTATGTGCTGATAAGATACCTTATATCACAGGATGTTATCCCAGTAGACACGAGATTTGGCTATGGCGAAATACTTCCTCCCTATCAATACCTCATGACAGAGTTAAATGTCGTAGTATACTACTATCTTAAGTGGCTCTTTTTTCCTATAAATGGACCAAATGCAGACCCCGATATACCGGCAGAGACATCCTTCCTGGACGGGTCTACAATAGCTGCATCTATTGTAATAGCAAGTCTTATTTATATGGCCATCCGTTTCATGAGAGATATGCCTGTTGTCTCATTCGGAATATTCTGGTATTTCATCACATTGATTCCAACCTCAAGCATCTTTCCAATTGCGGACGTGGCAGTAGAACGTCACCTGTATCTGCCGTCTATAGGCTTTGCATTTGTTTCGGCATATTTACTTATGAAGATTAAGGAATTGCTCCCCTCAAAGATATGGTTCCTCCCTTATATAATTCCCCTTATAATGATTGTTATAACCATACAGACAAACTCTATATGGAAAAACGAGATCACCTTATGGGAAGATGCTGCAAAAAAATCTCCCAACAAGATAAGGGTACTTAGCAACAGGGCATTTGCCTATCTGGAAAGCGGCAACCTTAACAGGGCAGCGATGCTCTATCATGATTTTTTAAAGCGCTTTCCGAATGATCCGTTTGGATATAATAATATGGGTCTGATCCTTGAAAAAAAGGAGGATATTGCGTCAGCGATAAAATACTATCAGGAGGCGATTCATCTTAAGCCAGAATACTGGCGATTTCATATGCACCTTGGAAATGCATATGGTCAGATTGGTCTCATGACTGAGGCAATAAGCGAGTTACAAATTGCTGCAAACCTTGGACCATCCAATACGGAGTCTATGATTATGCTAGCATCTTTGCTGGCAAAAAGGGGGGAAACGGACAGGGTCATTATTATTGCAAATAAAGTGCTTTCCATAGAAAATGAGAATGCAGAGGCATACTTACTTCTTGGCATCTCATATGAAAAAAAAGGTATGAGGGAAGAGGCGATAAAATCTTATAAAAAAGCACTGGAGCTAAATCCCGGATGGGGGTCTTTGACGGAAAAACTAAAGGTCATGACAAACAATTAACCATACTTATGAGGCAGAGCCTTTTTTATTTCATTATAATAGTTATATTTATTACAGCCTCTCATCAAAGAAACCTCATATGACAGGATGAGATTTCCCTATGGCAGATTAGCGCTGCTAAATCCAATAAATGGCGCGCCTATAATAACATGGGTGATGCCTATTATAACTATCTCTATGGACCGTAGCCTAAGGGACAAGGCTATAAATGAGTTGAAAAACAGCCAGAAAAGACTGCAGGATATAACCATAAAATTCTACTCAGAGGTATTGATGGTGAACCCATACGACCAAGGGACAAAGCAGGAATTGGACAGACTGTTAAGTAACAAACAAGCCGGCAAATAAAAAAGCCGGTTGGCAGTGGTGGTAGGAGGAAACTCCTGACAGCACATAAGGCAAGAGGCAAAATGACAAATGTCAAAATCAATTTCAAAGTTCAAAAAGAAACAGGAAAGAGGTTTTCTAATTCCTGATTTCTAATTGAACTGGGGACTTTGGGCTTTGGATTTTATTTGGCATTTGAACTTTGTTATTGGTGTTTTGGGTGCGCAATTAAAAAACCCGCTAAAAATCAGCGGGTTTTTTAATTTATAAAAGAGATTAGTTATTTGAACTACTGCTTTTTTGCGCCCTCTTCTTTCTGCGCAGCTGTTGTCAGTTCATTAACAAACATATTAACATCAGTTGAGTGCATTGTGCAGGCCATTGAAATAGGTTCGCCTCCGAACGCAGGGCATGTAAAACATCCTGTCCCAAAGTGCTTTGTGAACACCTCTTTTGTAGACGGCCATCTGGTTGTTACCTCGCCTGTAGTCATATCGCCGCTTATATTGATATTTGACATATTATCCTCCTTCTCCTATACTTTGTATATTATAATGCAAAATTTCTATTATATAGTATATGATTTTCGTCATAAAAAAAGCAAGTGTTATTAGACAATTTATTGAACTTGACAATATAGGGGGTAATTTGATAATTGTAACAATATACAATATCCATACTTTATAGAATATGAGAAGATTGTTTACAATAGTTCTGTTTTTCGGCGTGCTTGCCATGAATATGAATGTGATTTGCCAATCATTGTGTCTGTCAGGACATAATGATACGGCGGATAGCCACACATCTCATAAAACAGCAAACCATGATACGCCAAAAGGCGATATGTGTCCAACAACACAGAGCGCTGCTCATAGTTCTCATCATAATATCCCAAAGACATTCATAAAATGCGGCTGCCCGGCAGACCAGACAGCTCTTGGTTTTGAACTGACCATAGCAGACACTTTTGCAGATTTAAAACCCTCATCGCATCTCGTATCAAAAATCCATTCTCACAAGGTCATCTTTTTAAGCAACATACCCATTCCATTAGAAGGACCTCCCAAGCTCGTCTCCTGATTTCTCTCCACACTCAGATTAAGATTAAATAAAAGGACTAGGGATAGAGCCTAGGGATTAGTTTTTGCTAATCTCAAGCCCCTAGACCCTAGCCTCTATTTTTACAGGAGGTATTTGTGTTCTATAAGCTAATCACCGAGTGCGGCCATATGGGCGCAGGAAACAGTTTTGAGAGGGTCTGGTTTATAAAGGGTAGCAACCCCCTCGCTGTCCTTCAAAGGGCAAAGAGGCTTCCGCGCGTTAAGAGAAAAGAGACCTCGCTTGCTGTCAAACTTATTCAAGAGATAAGCAGAGAGGAATATCTAAGCGGCATAAATAACCAGACAATGTGTTACCAGTAACACGCAGTTTACGGGCGGGCATTAAATTGTCCGCCCGCAATATAAAAACAAAAAGAGGAGGTAAAGACGATGAAAAGGAATGAAAAGGAAAATATTTGCCGTAATGCTTGTATCGCTGTTTTTCACTGCATTTAATGCAGGCACGGTCTACGCAGAGACCCATGGTGCTAAAGAACATGCCAGCGAAGGGGTAAATCACGCAAAAGAGGGCATAAACCATGTGAAAGAGGCAATAAAACACATGGAGGAATCTATCAAGGCAGGCGGCGACTCTCATGCAAAAGAGGCCGTTGAACACGCAAAAGAGGCAATCAAGCACGCAGAGGAATCTATAATGCATGCGGAAAAGACCTCTGAAAAGACAGCGCCAAAGAAAAAGTAAATCTACTTGCTGATAGGGCGGACATTTAAATTGTCCGCCCAGTATTTCTAAAATAAAAGAAGGAGGCTTATAATGAAGAAAATAGCGTCAGTAGTAATCTACACAATTGGATTTTTCATGTCATTAACCGGTTTGAGTTTTTCCTGCGACTACTGTATGTTGTCTCAGGGTCTATCGCCATTGCAGACGACCACCGGCATAGGTCTGCGGGTAGATGAGCGGTATACAGTGCTCGACAAGATGTACAACGGCACCGAAAAGGTGGATAACCCTGGAAATGAGGAGACCCATCTTACAACACAGGTTACCGGATTTTATGCCGTAAACCCCGACCTTACAGCCTTTGTTGTTGTGCCGTATGTAAAGAGGACAATGAAAGAGTGGGATGATGTGGAGGGGAAGTTTATGGAGGGGAAGGCGTCAGGTTTGGGAGATATTGTCCTCATGGGCAGATACACCTTCTATAGGCGGCATGAGTTGGATTCCACGACCATCGTGGCCGGCCAGGCCGGGGTAAAGCTTCCTACGGGGGCTACCAATGCGAAAGATGATATGGGAATGTATATGGATGCCCACATGCAGCCAGGCACAGGCTCTTATGATTATCTCCTGGGATTAAACTTAAGCCATGCGATAGGCAGGTTCACCATTGCCACCAACCTCCTCTACTATATAAATAATGAAGGGAAAAAAGGAAAAACAGGAATGGATACAGGGGATGAAAAACATCAATTCGGAAACATGTTTAGCTATGACGCAACAGGCATCTACCGGATATATCCGGCAACACCGCCTGGACCAACGGTATCCCTTGCCCTTGGTGTTGCAGGAGAGTGGAGAGATAAAGAAAAGATTGATGGTGTCACACAGGATGGCAGCGAGGGGCACGTAATCTATCTCAATACAGGGCTTTTGTTCATACCTCATCCGCAATGGATTGTGGAACTCAATTATAGACCTGCTATATATCACGACCTGCCTGCCAACCCGACGACCGGGGAGACACAGATGGGTGAGGATTACAAGGCAACATTGTCTGTTTCTCATCTGTTTTAGAGGAGGGTCAGTATGCATCGTACAGGTATATCTGCAATCCTTTTATCGTTGGCAATCTGGGGATGCGCAACCATTCCCCGGGTTACCGATATGGAGATACAGGAGGCTATGAAGATAACCGGCGACCCGGCAGTCGGAAGGGTTGTTTACGAAAAAAACTGCATCTACTGTCACAGGGAGAAAGGCGAAGGAGGAGGGATTGCCAGTGGGACGCTGGAAAAGAGTATGTCAAAGAGAGATGAAGACCTTTACAGGTCTATAAAGCAAGGGATGGAAACCTGGATGCCTGCATTTCCCAAACTCAGCGCAAAGGAGACCGTGGATGTTATTGCCTATGTCAGGGAACTACTGCGGAGGTAGAATGAAAGGGGGCTTGATACTCGCCTTGCTATTATGCCTGGCCTTTTCTACCCCGTTGGCGTATGGGTTAGAAAAGGGTCTTTTGCGCTCTCTCGGGATCCAAGAATTACGGCAAGAGGCCCCTGATTTCACTCTGATAAATCCTGACGGCAAAAAGATAAGCCTTAGCGATTATAAGGGGAAGGTGGTTATCCTGCATATCTGGGCAACATGGTGCAAGCCGTGTAAGGAGGAGTTCCCTCTCTTTGAAAAGGTTTATCAGAGATTTAAGGATAAGGATGTGATCTTTCTGCCCATTGCCATAGACCCGAAAGCAGGCAGGCCGGAGATAGATGCATTTGCAAAAAAGCTCGGCGTAAGCTTTTCGGTATATCTGGCAAAGGAAGGGGATATCACGGACAGATACTGGACATGGGGCGTGCCTGCAACCTATTTCATTGATAAAAAAGGGTGGATAGCAGGCAGGGCAATCGGGCCGAGGGACTGGGCATCGGATAGCATCAATAATCTTATCAATGCCTTATTGGAAGAAAAATAAATGAAAAGATTTTTTGCAATAGTTCTGCTTTTCGCCGTGCTTGCCATGAATATGGATATGATTTGTCAATCATTGTGTCTGTCAGGACATGGTGATACGACTAATGGCCATTCATCTCAT
>JACRML010000072.1 GCA_016214995.1 Deltaproteobacteria bacterium | reverse complement strand
GGCGACCAGGCAGGCGCAGCATTGTATTTGCCGTCATAGGTAAGACGGACATAACCGGTTCCGTCAGAGCTTATCATATAGATATGCGGATTTCCACCTATATCAGATATAAAGACAAGTTTCTTTGCATCAGGCGACCAGCTCGGCGACACATCTATTGCCCAGTTATTGGTAAGCCTTTTAAGCCTCATCCCTTCAAATTCCAATATATAAAGCTCAGGGTTTCCATCTTTGCTTAAAGTCAGGGCTATGTCTTTACCCGAAGGCGACCACCTTGCGCCTATATTTATGCCCTGGTGATTTGACAGTTTTATTTCCTTGCCGGTTGCAAGTTCCAGCAGATATAAATACGGTTGTCCCTCTTTGTAAGATGTATATAAAACCCTTTTGCCGTCAGGCGACCATTGTGGAGAAAGATTTATTGATTTGTTCTTTGTAATTTGCCTTAAATTATAGCCGTCGTAATCAGCCATGTATATTTCCTTGCTGCCAGAGATGTTTGAAACAAATAAAAGCCTTGTGTCAAATATCCCCTTTTCGCCTGTTAAACTCTCCATTACCTCATCTGCAAATTTATGGACTATCCTTCTTACATCTGCTTTCTTCCCAACATACTTCCTGCCTGTGAGCATCTTTGCCTGAAAAGTGTCAAAGAGTTTTAATTCTACGGTGAGGTCATCTCCCGCTGCGGTAAAGGCGCCCCTTATCAGGGCGTCGGCGCCGATAACCTGCCAGTCTTTAAAATCTATGCTGTCTTCTTTCTTGTTTGGGTCCTCTATGTATGCCTTTTTATCTATGATACTGAACAGGCCGGAAAACTCAAGGTCGCGGACAAGTATGTCCTGCAGACTGCCGCCAATCTCAGACTGTATATTCACGCCTCCAAGGTTTTTTATATCAAGGATAGCAATGGGCAGCCTTTTCCCGGCCGGGGCGTGTATGTCAATGTAGACCTTGGCGTGGCCGATGGTGAGAAATACAGTAAACAGTAAGCAGCATGAAAGGCAATAGGCAATAGGCGATAGGTAATAAATAAAACCTATAGCCCATAGCCTATAGCCCATAGTTGTCGTTTCCTGAATTCTAATCTTTATCACTCTTTTTCGCACTCTGGAAAGCATACGCCGATTTCCACAAAATCCTTGCCTAATTCCTGGGGAAGCGGCGGAAATAACGGCGCTGCCTTTTCTATTGCCCTTATAGCAGATTGAACAAGCAGTGCATTGCCGGAAGATTGCTCAATATGGCTTTTAACAAGATGGCCGTTCTTATCTATACGCAAAGATATAACAACAACCTCGCCCTCCTTTGTATCACCCGTATAATTCCATTTAGGCTGAATCACTTCCCATAAACCGGCGCCATATTTTTCCTCTAACTCTTCAATTCGTTTTACTGCGCCTCCCTGCTGTATTGCCCCTGCACCTTCTGCCTTCTCCTTAATTGGCTTTACAATAACCTGCCTATGAACAACCTTTTCTCTAACCTCTTTAAGCCTTTTCTCTACCTGTTTATTTTTCAACCCCTCTACCACCTTACTTATTGCTTCTTCCGCCTCTCTTTTCTTTACACGTTCCTGTATCTTTTTGATTGTATCATCCAGAGACGGCTTGCTTTCTTTTCCCCGATTAAAACTTTCGGGGGCAGGTTTTAAAACGATAGCCTTTTCTTGTATAGCAGGCCTTGGGGCAATCTTTTTGGGTTCATCGGCAGGAATGGGTTTTATAGGTTCTTCTGAAGGATGAGTCTTTGGAGATATTGCTGCTGGTTTTTCCGGCGATAGTAAATCAACAGTATAGACCGGAGCTGTAAATATCTTTGAAGAGGTGCTGTTGGCAAATAAAAAAATAACGGCCAGGATAATTATATGCAGAAATAGAGAAACTGCTATTGTTATGCCGAAACCTGGTTGTTCATCCCCTTGATTATAAAAACCGGCCGACACCTACTCCCCCTCAACAGGCTCCGTCATCATACCCACCCTTTCCACGCCTGCCTTCCTTATCTCCGCCATTACACTGACCACAACGCCGTATGCCACATCCTTGTCTGCCTTTAAAAGAACTGTCCTTTTTTTATTTCTCTGATAAATACCTTCCATTTTTTCCTTCAAGCTTGAAATAGGTATCTTGTTTTTGTTTATAAGTATTGCCCCAGTCCTGTTTATTGTTAAAACCAGAGGCGCGTCTTCTGTTTTCAATCCAGATGCCTTTACCTTCGGCAGGTTAACATCCAGCCCCTCCTGGAGCATAGGCGCCGTAACCATAAATATAATCAGCAGAACCAGCATCACATCCACAAGCGGCGTGACATTTATCTGGGATAGGACTGCCCGTTTATTTGGTCTCGAAAAATCCATTGTATGCAGATTACACAGATTTTTATGATATGATTGCACAGATTTCAACAACAGCACATCCCTGTTTTCCATAATCCGTGTAATCTGTCTTTATAATCTGAGTAATCACCTCCGTATCATTTTTTCTCCCTTGCCAATTCTCTTTCCACGATATTTAAAAAATCACCGGCAAAGTTTTCCATCTCTATTGTCACCCTGTTAATCCGCGTTACAAAATGATTATAGGCAACCACTGCCGGGATAGCAGCAATAAGACCCATGGCCGTAGCAATAAGCGCCTCGGATATACCGGGGGCGACAACTGCAAGGCTTGCCGAACCTTTTATCCCTATTCCCCTGAAGGAGTTCATTATGCCCCATACTGTTCCAAAGAGGCCTATAAACGGCGTAGTATTTCCTGTTGTTGCAAGAAACGAAACAGCCTTTTCCATCCTGCTTACTTCATTGGATATTGTCTTTTTCAACACCCTTTGGATGCTGTCTATTTCTCCAACACCAAACTGGATATTCTCTTTTTTTTGCACCCTCGCCTGGAAAATCTCGTTATAGCCGGCAGCAAAGAGCTTTGCCAGAGGCGCGTGTTTATAATTTGCAGAGGCTTCATATATCGGCGCAAACTGCTTCTTATGCCAAAAAAATTCCAGAAACTCGGCGGATTCCTTTTCCATCTTTCTGATAATCCTATACTTATATATGATGATTGCCCAGGACAGGATAGAAAAGGCGAGGAGTGTGATAAGCACAAACTTTACCATGATACCCGCACCTTCTATCATCCCCCACAAACTTCCCTGCATAGTATCGCTTAAGTTTTGGACATTCAGCAATTCCTTATGCCTCCTTAGATCAAATAATTTTTAAAAATTTAACACCTTTCAGATTTCAAGTCAATCATTGACAAATGACCGTAAAATAGCGAAGTCTTCAATCGCTATTTTTGGGAAATAAACAAAATAGGTTGACAAAAAAAAGAGGGGATGTTATTTTTACACGCAAATGGGGCTGTAGCTCAGTTGGGAGAGCGCAAGGCTGGCAGTCTTGAGGTCAGGGGTTCGATCCCCCTCAGCTCCACCATTTTAAAGTCTTATTACCTACCGTAAAAATCAATATCTATTTTTGAGACCTACCTAAACCTTGCATGGCAATAAACGCAAAAATTAAGCAGCTTGTGAGTTTGCAGTTTTATAATTTTCATATTCTTATCTTTTGCAGCCGCAAGCAGCTTTTCCAGTTCGGCATGATATTCCTCATCTAGCTTCATAAATTCTTTAAACTTTGAATGATTTTTTGGAAGAATTATCTTTTCCCCTTTTTTTATTGCCTCTTCAATTTTTTTCCTTGCCTCTTTTACCTTGAGGAATGGACCCTCAATAACATCAGGCTTGTTGAAGATGAGCGCCTGAATAAGGTTGGTAAATGCGTCATTCATGGCAATCATCTCTTCCTTAATAAGGTTTAGCTGTGGCTCTTGCGCCACAGCCTTTGCAGTATGCTGTAGTGTAAAGGCTGCAACAATTCCTAATATAAAACACCATCTTTTCATATTGCCCCCTTTTTATTTTGCATCATTATAAATTATAAACCAAATATCTGCAAGTTTTACCATTGACATGGCACTATAAAGAAAATATCCTATTGGAATGATTAAAAAGGTGATTGTCATAGGAGGCGGTGCTGCCGGCATCATGGCCGCCGGAAGGGCTGCGGAGCTTGGGGCAGATGTTACACTGCTTGAAAAGATGAAAAGCCTGGGCATAAAGATTTCCATCACAGGCAAGGGAAGGTGCAATTTAACAAGCGGCGAAGACATGGACAAGTTTATAGAGGCATTCGGCCCCAACGGCAAGTTTCTCATCAATGTATTTGCAAAATTCTTTAGCCATGACCTCATCAACTTCTTTGAGTCCATTGGCATAAAAACCATACTTGAAAGGGGGCAACGGATATTCCCTTTGTCAGGAAGTGCAAAGGATGTTGTAAGGGCAATGGTAACGTATCTGAATAAGGAGGGTGTAAAGATAATTACCGGCACAACCGTAAATAAAATACTTGCTCAGGATAATAAGGTTATTGGTGTCGACACTGATAAGGGTGTCTTTTACGGAGATGCTGCAATACTTGCAACAGGCGGCGCATCATATCCTGAAACAGGCTCAACCGGAGATGGATATGCTATGGCAAAAAAACTGGGGCATACGATTATCCCTATCAGGCCTGCGCTTGTGCCCCTTGAGGTTAAAGAAGCCTATGTCAAAGAGCTTCAGGGCCTGGCTCTTAATAATGTCCTTGCATCTGTATATCTCAATGGAGATAAGGTTGCTGAGGCCTTTGGCGAAATGTTGTTCACACATTTTGGCCTTTCAGGTCCAATAATACTTACTTTAAGCAAGACCGTTGTGGACAGCCTTGCGCATGGCAAGGTTGAAATTTCAATTGATATTAAACCTGCCGTTTCAAGGGAGAAGCTGGATGCAAGGTTCCTGCGTGAAATAAAAGAACACGGCAATAAAAATATTGATAATCTGTTAAAGAATCTTTTGCCGCAGAGCATGATACCTGTTATCATAAAGCTTGCCGGCATATCTCCTGATAAAAAGGTGCATCAGCTAACAGCACAAGAACGGGCAGAGTTGGTAAGTATTCTAAAGGATACGAAGTTCACGATAACAAGGTCAAGGCCGATGCAAGAGGCAATTGTTACAGCAGGCGGCATATCAATAAAAGAGATAGATCCAAAGACCATGGAGTCAAAGATAGTAAAAGGTCTGTATATCTGCGGAGAGATTATTGATGTGGATGCAAAGACAGGCGGATACAATCTTCAGGCGGCGTTTTCTACCGGCTGGGCTGCCGGAACAATGGCGACAAAATAGCCAAAACTGGTTCATGTTCATTACCTCTTCATTCCCAAAAACACCTCCACCACTTTGGGGTCAAACTGCGTGCCTGAGCATCTCTTAAGCTCTGCTGTAATAGCATCCATCGGCCGCCCTTTCCTGTAAGGCCTGTCTGCGCCCATAGCATCCACGGTATCTGCAACAGTTAATATCCTGGCAAACAAAGGTATCTCCTCGCCCTTGAGGCCATCGGGATAACCTGTGCCATCATAAAATTCATGGTGGTATTTTATGGCAGGGATAATATCCTTTAGTTGTTTTATGTGGGCAAGTATATCAACGCCCTTTACCGGATGCTGCCTTATTATCTTTAGTTCATCTTCCGTGAGTTTTCCCGGCTTATCAAGGATTGTCTCGTATGTGCCTATCTTGCCCACATCGTGCAAAAGCCCTGCAAGCTCTAAATCCTTTAGCGCCTTTTCATCAAATCCCATACCTTTTGCTATTTCAATAGCATATTTTGTAACCCGTTCCGAGTGGCCTGCGGTCCAAGGAGATTTCGCATCAATAGCAGAAGAAAGGGACCTGACTGTTCCGATAAAAAGTTCGTTAAGGTCTGTTACAAGCCTTGCATTCTCCAGAGCAACACTTATCTGAGATGCAATCTTTTCCAGTGTCGCAAGGTCTTGTTTTGTGAATGCCGAAGGCCTTTTTGAGCCGATACTCAATACACCTATGACTACATTCTTTACAACGAGAGGAACCCTGATATGAGATAAAAATCCATGGTCAAGGAATTTCTTTTCAAGAAGAGGCAAATCCTTAACCTCTGCAATGTTTGACACATACTGCGGTCTTCCTGTCTCTATAACCTCCGTCGCATTTGTATCATCAAACGACACAATTTGCCCTTTGGAAAGAAAAGTTATTCCAAAACCAGCAGCATAAATAAACTCCCTTTTCTCTTTATTAACAAGTGCAATAGTTGCCCTGTCGCATTGTATAACTCTTGAGATAAGCCTTGCAGTAATCTCTAATATCTCCTGTTGTTCAAGTGTTGAAAGTATGCTCCTGTCTATCTCATTCATCACCTGTATTGTCTCTACCTTATGGGAAAGTTCCATCGACTTATTAACCGTCTCTTTATAAAGCCTTGCCTGCTCAAGCGCTGTAGAGACCTGATTGGATATGCCCTGCATAATCTTCCTGTCTCTTTGGGTAAATTCTTTTGCATTCTTATAGATGGCGATAAGCAGACCGAGATAGCCTGTCCTGCCGATAAGCGGAATTGCAGCAATGGTGTTTATGCCGGGAAGCCACGGGAATGCAGATTGTGGTTTTATGTAACTCAAGCCTTCAGGCTTGACAGCAGACCTGAAGGTCTGCGCTACATCTCCAAGACCAGAAATTATCACCGGCTCCTTTCCCTGCATTGTCTTTTTCACAAACTCCGTGTTTTTATCCAGAGGCTCTGTTCTGAATATGGGTATCATGTCATGGGCAAGGCCGGAATACTGACTGGGCTGAAAAACCTGACCATCCTCATTCCAGACATAGGAAAGACAAACATCACATTTGATAATCTCGTGTCCGCAGTGGGCAACCTGCTCCATTAATTTGTTTACATCCGTTGTATGCGCAGTTGCATCGGCAATCATGAGGAGATGGGTGGTTATCTCCATCTCTGCCTTCATATTTTCTTCCGCCTTCTTCGCTTCTGTAATATCCTCCATGATATGAATTGAATAGCGATATTGCCCGTTCCCATCTTTAATGGGATAAAATCTTACCTTAAATATACTGTTTGTAATGGGATAGGAAAACTCCTCCTCCTCCTCCTCCTCCTGCAATTCCTGTGCCTTCAGGCACATCTTGAAAGGCCCTTCCATCTTTGGAAAAACCTCGTAATACGGCTTGCCAATAAACTCTTTAAAATGCGCCCCTGCTGCCTCTGCATAGGCCCTGTTTGTCCTCACAATTTTAAACTCTTTGTCATGTATAAAAAGAGGGGCTGATATAGCGTCAAATGTAGCCTCCCACTCTTTTTTTGCCAGCATTACATTCGCCGTTGACTTGTTCAAATCCTCAAGCATGAAGAGCATGGCCCTGCGGCTATTTTCAACATCGCTCATCTGCTCCCTTGCCTTTTCAAGCTCGGCCTTGAGACGGGAGATTTCGGCTTCCAATTCGGTTATAAGGTCTTTATTCATGGTTCAAGATTTAAGGTTCAATGTTCAATATTCAATGTTCAATATTCAAGGTTTAAAGTTCAAGGTTTCTTGAATTTCTGCCCTTTAAATTCAGATTTTTTAAGATATGTAATAAATCCGCTTAATTGATTAGACACAACCTTACAAAGAGAGACAGTTTCTTTAAAATCAGTCTGTGTAATATAGTTTTGGTCTAACGCAATATAAAGTTGCGCCCTTACCTCAGCAGCCGAACCTTTTGCAATATAAAGAAATTGACAAAACTCTGTATTGACGCCTCTTTCAAAGCCCTCTGCAATATTAGACAAAATCGAAACAGCAGCCCTTCTTAGTTGGTCTCTTAAAGCAAAATATCTTCGGAAAGTATCCTTATTTGTCAAACAATATACGGCACTCACAAGTTGTCTGGCATTCTGCCAAACATCTAAATCTTCAAAACTTTTGCCATACTCCTGCTCCCCTCAAGGTTTAAGGTTCAATATTCAAGGTTCAATATTTTGAACCTTAAACCTTAAACCTTGAACATTGAATATTAAACCTTATTTCTTCTTCAACTCCTCCTCCAACTCCTTCACCCTGTCCTTTAGTTCCTTTATCCTGAATTCACGCTGGACAGTTGCCTTTTCAAACCTTACAAGATAATCCAACTGCTCTTTAATCTTCTTCTCTGCCTCTTTGCGCGCTGTGATGTCCCTTATAATGCTTGTAGCGTGCCACTCGCCGCGTATATTCATTGCAGATATTGAAAGCTCAATTGGAAATTCCGTGCCGTCTCTTTTTAAGCCTGTAATCTCAATTGTACTGCCGACAACATGTCCTGTCCCTGTTGCAAAAAACTTTTTTAAACCCTCTTTGTGTTTTTCAATGTATGCCTTTGGAACAATCAAATCATGCAAAGACCTGCCCATGGTCTCGTCTAGAGGATACCCAAATATCTCTTCAGCCTTCTTATTCCACATATAAATTGTATCCGGGGATTTTATGCATATAATCGCGTCCTTTGCTGTTTCCACAATGCCGCGGAAACGGGTCTCGCTTTCCTTCAATGCCTCTTCTGCCTTCTTGCGTTCGGTGATGTTGTCGAATACAGCGACAAAGCACTCTCTTTCCGGACTGTAAACAGAGATAGTCAGCCATATACTCAACGGCTTGAAATCTATCTCAAACATCTCCGGCCTGCCGGTCAAAGCCACCCTGCCGTAAATCTCAAATAACTCAGGATGAACCTCTTTTATGCCTGGAATTACCTCGGTAGCCTTTTTGCCGACAACATTCTTCAACCCTGTCGCTTTCTCAAATGCCTTATTGACATCAAGATATATGAAGTCTTGCGGCAAATTGTCCTTAAAAAGCATCCTGCAATACGCAAACCCATTTAACATGTTACCGAATAACGAGCGATAACGCTTTTCGCTTTCCTTAACCTCCCTTGTCCTCTCCTCAACCTTTTGCTCCAAGGTTGCATAAAAATTATCAAGCTGCGCTGCCATCTCGTTCATGGCATTGGAAAGTTGTTGCAGCTCATCTCCTGTCTTTATATCAAGCCTTGTTTTGAAGTTCCCACTGGCTATCTCGTCTGCACCATTATGGATGGCCTCTATGGGTCTTGTAAACAGCCTTGAGTAAAAGGCGGCAAAGAAGATGCCGGAGATTATAAGGATAAGTGCGCCTCCAATCATGCTCAACCACGCCACTCTCCATCTCCTGTGCAACTCCTCAAAAGCCTCATCATGCTCTTTTCTGTCTATCTCATGGTGTTTATCAAGCATCTTTATGGCAGGATATGCCCATTTGTAGTCCATCTCCTCCATAAGCGCTGCGGCCTCTTTATTGCCAACAGGTTCTGGTATTTCAAATATCTTTTGGGATATTTCTTTTATGTTCTGCCATGCAGTCTTGACAGATTTTAATATTTCTATCTCCTCCTTTGCCTCAGGGGCCTGCCCCCGAGTGCTTTTATCGGGGGTATCCATGCCTTCTGAAACAACAAGAGTCTTTTCCACCTTCTCTATTAAATCCTCTACCTCTTTTGAGGCATCATTAAATTCATCAATATATCTTTTGTTGCCTGTGATAATGTAGTCATTGCCTGGCATGAGGGCATTATCTATGGCAAGCCGAAGGCTCAAGACCAAATGCAATTCTTCGGATATTGCCTCTGCCTTTAATGAGGCATTGCGGATGGCATTTGTATTATAAAGCGCTATGGCGCCGACAATAGCAATGAACGGAAAGATTACTGCAAAGAATGCAATGATGAGTTTTGTGCGGATTCTGAATGGCATGAAACCTCCATAATGGTATCTCCTGCCTTATTACAGCCCCCTGTCGATTTCAAGGTTGTTGCTGTTTTATAATCTCACAAACAGAAACCCTAATAACATCAATAAAAAAACCTAAGATTTTATTAATAGCTTACTTTATTCTTTTGTCAAGTTATCCGCCTCCATTTTTTTAAAATCATTGACTGAATAAACAAAAGTTTCCAGCCCTATCACTAAGGCGGCTACAAGTAAGGCATCCAGCGTCTTTTGCAATACAGGCGAAAACATAAAGACTCTGGATTCCCACTTAAAGATTGCGGGAACGACCCAAAAACAGACATTGATTTTTGGGTAAATGGCAAAATAATGACAAATAATTTTTTCAGCTTGCAAATAAAAAAATATTATGCTAAAAAATAACGCTACACAATAAATTCGCACACCATTGGATTGCCATAGCGGTGTCTCCGAGAGAGACTCTGTGGCAAGAGGAAGATGGTGGAGGAAAAAACCAAAAAGGAGGCAGTATGGCTTATTTAACAATGAAACAGCTTTTAGAGGCTGGCGTGCATTTTTGACACCAGACAAAGAGGTGGGATCCAAAGATGAAACCATATATCTTTGGAGCAAGAAACGGCATTTACATCGTAGACCTTCAGCAGACCGTGAAGATGTTCAGGGTGGCCTACGATTTTCTAAAGGGGGTTGCAGCAAGCGGCAAAAAGGTCATCTTTATTGGCACAAAAAAACAATCCCAATCGTCAATTGAGGAAGAGGCCAAGAGGTGCGGAATGTTGTATGTCAATCAAAGGTGGCTTGGAGGAATGCTGACAAATTTTTCTACTGTAAAAAAGGGCATACTCAGGCTTAATGATCTGGAGGCCATGAAGACAGAAGGCAAAATGGAGGCTATAACTAAAAAAGAAGCTCTCATGCTTGAAAGAGAGAGAATTAAGCTGGATAAATATATGAGGGGCATAAAGGATATGGAGAAATTGCCTGGTGCAATATTTATCATAGATGTAAGGAAAGAGGCCATTGCCGTAAAAGAGGCTAATAAACTCGGAATACCTGTGGTCGCGGTTGTTGATACAAATTGCAGCCCCGATAATGTTGACTACATTATCCCGGGAAATGACGATGCTATCAGGGCCATACAACTGTTTGTTTCATCTGTTGCAGATGCCTGTCTGGAAGGTAAGCAATTTTACGAAGAAAACCTTCAGGCAGCAACTGATAAGGCAAAAAGCGCTGTTGTAAGTGCTCCGGTTGAAGTAGCCGCTTCTTAAAGATTGTTAGTCGTTGTACTCAAATCTCAAGATGCAAGAGTCTAAACCGTCTATATAGTCTCAAAGTGTCAGCGTATCAGAGTAAAAACTTTGATTCTTTGACACTGTTTTGAGATTTTACATTTGAGTTTTGAATTTTCTTTATCGGGGGTTTTATGGAAATATCGGCAAGTCTGGTTAGAGATTTAAGGGAAAAGACCGGGGCAGGGATTATGGACTGTAAAAAGGCCCTTGCAGAAGCAAAGTTGAATTTTGAGGCAGCCGTTACTTATCTCAGGGAAAAGGGTCTTGCATCTGCAGCAAAGAGGGCTGATAAGGCTACCTCAGAAGGTACGGTGGGATTCTATATACATGCAGGCGGAAAGGTCGGCGTAATGGTTGAGATAAACTGCGAGACAGATTTTGTTGCAAAGACAGAAGAATTCCAATCATTTGCAAAGGATATCGCAATGCATATAGCGGCCTTAAACCCGCTCTATGTAAAG
>JACRML010000075.1 GCA_016214995.1 Deltaproteobacteria bacterium | reverse complement strand
CGTCTCAGGACAAGGTTGTGTTCAGTGATTTTATACAGTCTGTGGAGAATGGGAATGTTGCAGAGGTTACCATACAGGGTAATGATATATGGGGAAAGTTTAAAGATGGCAAAGAATTCAGGACATTTGCGCCTGATGACCCTGAACTTGTAAAGACATTGAGAGGCAGGGGGGTAAAGATATCGGCAAAACCAGCAGAACAATCGCAATGGTGGGCTGTGCTTATATCATGGTTCCCCATGCTTCTTCTCATAGGCGTTTGGGTATTTTTCATGAGGCAGATGCAGGTTGGCGGCGGCAAGGCAATGGCCTTTGGAAAGAGCAAGGCAAGGCTTTTGACAGAAAATCAGCAGAAGATAACCTTTAAAGATGTAGCAGGTGTTGAGGAGGCAAAGGAAGAGGTAGAGGAGATTATTGATTTTCTCAAAGATCCAAAAAAGTTTACAAAACTCGGAGGCCGCATACCAAAAGGCGTTCTCCTTATGGGTTCGCCCGGAACCGGAAAAACCCTTCTTGCAAAGGCAATAGCAGGGGAGGCAGGTGTCCCCTTCTTCAGCATATCCGGTTCTGATTTTGTAGAAATGTTTGTCGGGGTTGGGGCATCCAGGGTTAGAGATCTCTTTCTTCAGGGAAAGAAGAATGCGCCTTGTATCATATTTATAGACGAGATAGATGCTGTCGGCAGACACAGGGGAGCAGGTCTTGGCGGTGGTCATGACGAAAGGGAGCAGACTTTGAATCAGCTTCTTGTGGAGATGGATGGTTTTGAATCAAATGAAGGGGTAATCCTGATTGCAGCAACAAACCGTCCGGATGTTTTGGATCCTGCACTGATGAGACCAGGAAGGTTTGATAGGACAGTTATTGTTCCAAAACCAGACTTAAAGGGCAGGACAGAGATACTCACTGTTCATGCCAAAAAGGCGCCCTTGGCAGAGGATGTGAATCTTGAAGTGGTTGCAAGAGGAACCCCCGGTATGTCAGGGGCAGACCTTGCAAACCTAGTCAATGAAGCAGCCCTGCTGGCAGCAAGGAGCGGTAAGAGTAAAGTTGAGATGGCCGATTTTAATGAGGCAAAAGACAAGGTGTTGATGGGTAAGGAACGGAAAAGCATGATAATAAGTGAAGAGGAAAAAAAGAATACAGCATATCATGAAGCAGGCCATACCCTTGTTGGGAAATCCATCATGGGTTCTGACCCTGTTCATAAGGTAACCATTATTCCGAGAGGTTATGCGCTTGGTCTTACGCAGTATCTGCCTCTTGATGAAAAGCACACATGGCCCAAGGGATATATAATGGGAAAGATAACTATTATGATGGGGGGAAGGGTGGCGGAGGAGCTGGTGCTGCACCATATGACAACTGGGGCAGGCAACGATATTGAGAGGGCAACGGAGATGGCAAGAAAGATGGTGTGCGAGTGGGGTATGAGCGAAAAGATGGGGCCATTGACATTTGGCAAAAAAGAAGAGATGGTATTCCTTGGAAAAGAATTAGCAACACATAAGGATTATAGTGAACAGACAGCTAAAGAGATAGATTCCGAAGTCAAGGCAATAGTGATGGAATGTTATAATAAAGCTAAAAGTATCCTCACTGAGAAAATTGATATTCTGCACAAACTGGCTAATACACTTTTAGAAAAAGAGATTCTGGACGGCGATGAAATAGACAGGATAATACATGGCGGCAACGGCGGCGGAAGCGAACCTTCAAAGGAAACGGCTTTAGCTGGTGGCGCAGCTATATGATATTTTCATAATTAACCCAAAAAATGCATTTGCATTTTCTGCCAAACGCAATCTTTGGCCAAATACTGCGTCAGGGGTACCCATTGCAGCGCAATGGGTCGGGCTGTCCAAATACTCACATACTTAAAACAGTATGCTCCGTTTTGTTCAGCCATTTTCCTTGTCTTTGGCTCAAATCTTGCGTTTGCACCCGAAAAATAAAAACCAAATGCATTTTTCGGGTTAAGACAGAAGGCAGAAATGAGAAATTATATGTTTGCTATTTATATTTTCTCATTTCTTGTTTTCTGTTTTCCATTTCTGTAATTCCACAAGCGATTCCATGAATCCAAAAAGTGCAGTTGCATTTTTTGACAGCTCAAAATTCAAAATGTAAAAGTTAGATTTTGGTTATTTGAATTTCGTATTTCTTTCATCGGAGACCTAAGAAAGTGAAATTGCCAAGAAGCCTTAACATTACATCTAAAATGGAGTCTTTGCTGGAGATGTCCTGCATCGGGGTTGACCCTGTGGGTGTTAAGCTTATGGCCCCAAAACTTATTCATCTCAACCTAAAGCTGGAAGGGCTGACAGCACCGCAGGCCAATATCCTGAAACAGGAGATGCTTTCTGTAGGCGGAGATGCGGCAGTATCGGTCGGTGTTATTAACTGCAGCGTTAATATCACAGATGCCATCATATCAGGAACAGAAAAACAGATATACAATGTCATTAAAAAACTGAACATGCAGCCGTTTGGTTTAAAAAAGATTGCGGATAGAATAAAGAGTGCAATTGGCAATATCTATAAAAATGAGGTGGTATTAGAGGCAAAGGCAAAGATATGGGTTTTAGGAAAGCGGACATTAGTTATGGGTATCTTGAATGTTACGCCAGATTCATTTTACGATGGCGGGCAATATCTGAAAAAAGGTGATGCCGTAAAAAAAGCGCTGCAAATGGCGGAGCATGGCGCTGATATTATAGATGTGGGCGGTGAATCATCGAGACCAAGCTCTAAGCCGGTTTCTTTGAAAGAAGAACTTAAAAGGGTTGTGCCTGTAATAAGAGAGATAGTTAAAACAGGCGATGTCGTTGTATCAGTGGATACAACAAAGGCAGAAGTTGCGAAACAGGCAATAGACGCAGGGGCTTCAATAGTAAACGATATTAGCGCCATGAGATTTGACCCACTGATGGCAAATGTGTGTGTAAAAAATAAAACCGGTGTTATACTTATGCACATGAGAGGAACCCCGGCTACAATGCAGACAGATGTCAAATATAATGACCTTATGTCACATATCTTCAACCATTTGGAAGAAAGGATTGATTTTGCTGTCAAGGCAGGCATTAAAAAAGAGAGGATTGCAATTGACCCAGGCATAGGTTTTGGCAAAAGCCCTGAAGATAACCTTAAAATTATAAACAGGCTGTCTGAATTTAAAGCAATTGGAAGACCGATAGTTTTTGGAGCATCCAGAAAATCCTTTATAGGAAAGATTCTTGGGCGTGATGCAAAAGACAGACTTGAGGGCAGTATCGCTACTGTTGCAGCAGGCATATTAAACGGGGCCAATATCGTCAGGGTTCATGATGTGAAAGAAACACGAATAGCAGTGGATATGGTGGATGCTATTAAAAACGGTTCGGGGTCGGGAGTTCGTAGTTCATAGTAAAAAATGCAAATTGCCTCAAACAGAATTTTTACAAACTCCCAATTTCAAACTCTGAACTTTATCTTAAAACTATGCCGCAAGCTATATTTGATATCAGTTGGATAGATTTGGTTGATATTCTCATCGTTGCTTTTGTCATTTACAGGCTCATGCTCCTTGTAAAAGGGACGAGGGCAGAGAGGATGTTGTGGGGGCTGGCTGTAATAGTTTTAGCCTATTTCATATCCCAGAGGATGGAGCTGTTTACGCTTCATTGGATACTGAGTAATTTTCTCAGTTCAATTGTAATAATAATTATTGTGGTTTTTCAAAGGGATATAAGACGCGTGTTAGTGCAGGTTGGCAGGACATCGTTTTTTGGCAGAGGGGAAGTTTTAAAGAAGGAACTTTTTGAAGAATTGGCAAGGGCAGCTTTTCAGATGTCGCAAAAAAAGATTGGCGCATTGTTGGTAATAGAAAAGGATGTAGGTTTGGGAGATTATCTCGATATGGGAATAGAGGTGGATGCAAAGGTAAGCTCAGAGATGCTGCTTTCTATATTTAATCCCTTATCGCCGGTGCATGACGGGGCGGCCATAATCAGGAAGGCAAGGATAAGCAGGGTCGGATGTTTTCTTCCGTTAGCCAGGGATCAGGAAATAAGCAAGTCTTTAGGAACAAGGCACAGGGCTGCCATCGGGCTTGCAGAGGAAACAGATGCTGTTGTTATTGTTATTTCAGAGGAGACGGGGGAAATTTCTCTGGTCGCTGACGGAGAAATAGATAGGGATATGGATGCGGTGGCATTGCTTAAAAGACTCAAAGATATGTTTGTGGGGAACAATTCACACACTGCCAGATAAAGGCGGTGTGTAAACCCAAAAAATGCAATTGCATTTTTTGACAAACGCAATCTTTGGCCAAATACTGCGTCAAATCTGGGTGTCCAAATACTCACATACGTAAAAGAGTATGCTCCGTTTTGTCCACCCTGTTTTTCCTTGGCTTTGGCTCACATCTTGCGTTTGCACCCGAAAAATAAAAACCAAATGCATTTTTAGGGTAACGTAACAAAAAAAAAAGGCATGGGAGATGGTTTCTTGCGAAGGTTTTTTTTAAAAAATACAATTTT
>JACRML010000062.1 GCA_016214995.1 Deltaproteobacteria bacterium | reverse complement strand
TGGGATGTGGATAGAAAGATATCTTATAATTACAACCTCGCTGCCAAGAAAGTTTCTGCCATATATGTGGCATGATTATTCGCCAAGTTTGACAGAGATGTCCATGACAATAGGTTCTTTTTCATTCTTTGTAATGCTCTTTTTATTGTTCATAAAGCTTTGGCCAAGTGTTTCCATCTATGAGGTTAAAGAGGATATAGGCATTCCAATGAAGAAGGAAGGTCATTAGAAGATGGGTAAAGCCGTTTTAGGATTATTTACATATGTTGATGATATGCTGGCTGCCGCAGATAAGCTGAAAAAGTCCGGCTTCAGCGATGTTACGATATTTTCTCCAATACCGTTGGGACATGAGATAGAGCATGTCCTTGGCGAGAGGAAGAATTATGTAAGGTATTTTACTTTTTTTGGCGGTGTTACCTGATTCTTTTTTGGTACGCTCCTTGCGCTCGGTACCGCGGCGCTATATATCCTTCCGAGGGGGGGCAGGGCTATCTTTGCCGTTACACCTACATTGATTATATCTTATGAAACAACAATACTTATCGGGGTATTTTTCACCATGCTTGGCTTCATGCTTTTCGCGAAGCTGCCGTCTTATAAAAAGAAGATTTACGACCCTGAGGTTTCGATAGACAGTTTTGGGCTCCTCCTTTATGTGAGTGAGGCTGAAATTAACGATGTTACAAAAACTCTCAAAGAGTCGGGCGCCAATGAGGTCAAAACAGTTGAAGAGAAATAAAAAGACAGGGATCATGGGTCAGGGGTCAGGGAGTAAAAGACAGTGGTCAGTGGTCAGTGGTCGGTGTTTAGTATTTTTGTTTTTACTGGTCACTGGTCACTGGTCACTGGTCACTGCTTATAGTTATGCCATGCCGTGGTCCTGGGATATGTTCACTCAGCCTTCCCATAAGGCTCAGGAAAATAAACCCCCTGATATGCCGGAAGGGACAGTATCTAACAGAGGGAAAGAGTTGCATACTAAGGAGAGAAGCAATGCAGCAACGATTCAAAAACCTATAGCGCCAAGTTATGAATCTCTTGCACGAGGGAAGATTATGTATGATACCTACTGTGCAATCTGCCATGGAGAGAGTGGGCATGGAGACGGGACAGTGGGTAAGAAATATGTCCCTCCAACTGATTTAAGCACTGATTATGTGCAGAGAAAACCAGACGGTGATATCTACTATACAATTACGTACGGCGGTCTGGCTATTATGCCTGTATATGGGGATGCCATCATTCCTGAAGACAGATGGCATCTTGTGAACTATATAAAGCATGTCATTGGTGTAAGTGAAAGAAATAAACAAGCCCCAAAATAGACATTGGTTTTTGGGTAGGTCTTAATATGCTGCTCGGAATACTTATAATCTTAATTTTAAATGGTGTGATATCATTTGCCTATACCTTAATGAACGGGGCAGAGGCAACCACACTTTGGGCCATGCTTGCTGTAAATTTTGTCTTTTACCTTGGCATGACACAGACCGGAATAATCTTTTCAGCGATTATGAGGATAGCCAAGTCCGAATGGGGAAGATATTTCTCAAAATTTGGTGTGATACTGACACTCTCTTTTATACCTGTAGCATTTATCACTTTTCTTATAATATACATCGGAGGCACGGAAAATCTTTTTTACTGGGCGTCTCCAAGTCCTTTGCATGGACATGATGCCGGGCATGTAAGTCCGTGGTTGGGGAAAGGGCTGTTTTTGTGGCGGACTGTCATAACAATGGCAGTCTTTTATATAATGAGCTACATATACTTCCGCACAAGCCGTATAGAAGAGAATGGAGAGCGTGTATCTTATGATATTGAAAAGCGTTTAAACCTGATGGCTGGTTTTGTAATGGTCTTTTATATTATCGCCAATACAAATGTTGCGTGGGATTTTGGAATGATGATTATTCCGCATTGGGAGAGCACCATATTCCCTGCTTATTTTTGGGTCGGCAATGTATTTGGGGGCACAGCATTTTTATTCTTGATGGCGCGCCTGTTTCTATCAGGAGGGGGGAAAGGTATAGGCAAAGAACATTTGGATTCAATGGGAAAAGTGCTTCTTGGGTTTACACTGTTGTGGATATATATGTTTTGGTCACAGCACATAGTCATCTGGTACAGTGACCTGCCGAACCTTACCGGGCCTTTATTTAAGCAAATGAGAGGTAATTATACAGGCATCTTTTCAATCATGATATTGGCGCTTTTTATTTTGCCATTTTTTATGCTTATTTTTAGACGAATAAAGCTTTCCCTGTCCGGGCTGTCCATAACCGCATGCATTATCTGCATCGGCACATGGACTACCCGGTATCTTATGATTCTACCTGTGTTTAAAAATGGAGGTGAGCCGGTATTGACAACCTGGACCGGGGTTTCATTGACACTCGCCGGCTTGGCAGCCACCCTCCTTTCGGTTCTGTTATTTTTGAGACTATTCCCGAAAACCACAACAATTCAGAAATAGAGGAATATGGCCTGCTGTAAAAAATGCACTTGACAAAGCAGTAAACTGGGTATAGATTTTAATCAAAATATCAGGCGCTTGTTTTTCATGTGAAAATGCCTCTCTGATATAAGATTGTCATTCCCGCAATCTTTAAAGCGGGAATCCAGCGCCTTTCTGTTTTTGCCAATATCGCAAAAGACACTGGATGCCCGATATAAGCATTCGGGCATGACAGTTATGAAATTTTAATCACCCTTTGTGAGCCAAAGGTTCATGGATGCTTCATAAGAAGAATTTATAACTGTTAAAAGTTAAAAATAAGCGGTCGTCAAAAAATGCAACTGTATTTTTGGGGTTTATTGAAATTATTGAGGGTAATCAAAGCCCTATCTTAATTCTTGAGAGGTGCATAATGAGAAAATTTATTTTTTTTATTGTGTTTACATTGATGATTGTTTTTGGTACTTACCCGGAAGCCTCTGCAAGCGAGAATGGAAAAATAATTTTTGAGAAATATTGTGCAAAGTGCCACGGTAAAGATGGAAGCGTATCTGAATACGGAAAGTCTATAAAACCAGTGTCAGCAAAAGACCTAAGGACAAATAAACTGTTTATAAGTCCGAAAGAGATATTGATAATAATTAAATACGGGATATATGGCAGAGAAATGAAAGGCTGGTCAGATATATTGAGCCCGAATGATATTAAAGATGTTGCCGAATATGTCCGTACCTTTACCTATAAACCAAAACCGGAAGAAGGGGAAAAGACTTTTAAATTGAGGTGCGCCTCGTGCCATGCCAGAGACGGCAGCGCCAAGAAAATTTTTGAGGCCCCGGATTTAGACATGTCTCCTTTGGGAGAAAGAGAATTGGCAAGGACTATTAGGTATGGCCGTTATAATACAATGATGTTTCCAAAAGATGCACTGCTTTCAAATATTGAGATTGCCAATGTTGTGTCATACCTTATGAGCATTAAAAAATAAAGGGGCGGTGAAGACTATAGCAAGGGGTTTTTGCCTCACACCTTCAGCCACTAACTTTCTTAGTGCTGTAATATTATAACGACATCTCCTTATTAAGCTAACCACAAAATACAGTTGTATGTTTTGATAAACATAATCTCTGGCTAAATACGGCGTCAAAACTAACTGTCCGAATATCTACATGCCTAATAGAGAATACTATTCATCCTGTTTGCAGAACGGTGCATTTTGCAATTTCGCCAAATTTTACTTGACAACATAATCAAAAATATCTATATATACGGATAGACAGATATATTATATACAAATTATATACAAATAAATTTTTTAATTTATTGTTTTTGCTCGTCCCATTTTTTATAAAGCTGAAAACCTTGGAGGCTTAGTCATGAATAAAAAAACAGAGGCAGTTCAGGGCCAGGGAGAGGATGTAGCTGCTGTAAGTGCTGCGGATAATAAGGCGAAGAAAAGCTGCAGCAGCCTTGCAGCAAGGCGCGCCTTTATTAAACAAGCGGTCGTAGGCGGGATAGCAGTATCATCTGTTGCATGGCTTGCAAAAGCGGTCGTAGCAACGATTTCAGAAAATACTCCGGATATGGCAAATTTAAAAGATAACCTTAAGCAGGAAAGGATTATGCTAAATAAGGAGTATGCCGTTATGAGCAAACAAGAAAAAGAAGAGTTGGTGCAAATCTTTATAAACAGCTACAAAGAACAGGCCTAACCAATAAGAAGCAAGGATTTACAAATTACGATTTAAAACCCAAAACATAAATTTGTAATATTTTAGGGGATATACAATGTCAGAAGAAAAAAAAGAATCGGAGCGTCAGAGTTTACCTTCTGAAGACGATAAAACCCGCCGCGATTTTTTACAAGATATGGGTGCAGCAGCGCTTTTAGGCGCAGCAGCGCTTATGACAGGTTCGGATGAGGCTCAGGCAAAGACAACTTGGGCTGAGTGGTTCCAAAAGAACTATAGATTGATGACCGATGAAGAAAAGAAAGAGGCCATTGTGCGGGTAATAGAGATGGAGAAAGGTAAATTCATGGCAGAAAATATGGACAAGGGGTATCCTAACTCCACAGGTGAGTCTTACGGCATACAGGTGGGAGGCAATGCATATAATCTAGCCGGTGTTACCCTTGAAGGTCAACACTATTATGAGGCGGAAAGTGTACCTAGAAAAGATGCTTTTTATTTTCCTATCCAGTGTCAGCAGTGTGAGAAGCCACCTTGCGTAAAGGTCTGTCCTGTGAGGGCAACATACAGGGACCCTGACGGCATAGTTGTCATTGACTACAACTGGTGCATAGGCTGCAGGATGTGTATGGCTGCCTGTCCTTACTGGGCAAGACGTTTTAACTGGGGCGACCCGAATCTGCCAAAAGAGGAGATGAACCCTAAAACCCACTATCTGGGCAACAGACCCCGCATGAGGGGCATGGTGGAAAAATGCACGTTCTGTGTGCAGAGGACAAGACATGGCAGATACCCTGCTTGTGTAGAGGTCTGTCCTGCTGGTGTAAGGAAGTTTGGCAATCTTTTAGACCCTGAGAGCGAGATAAGGAAGATACTGGAAAGAAAAAGGGTCTTCAGGCTAAAGGCCGATTTAAACACCTTTCCAAAATTCTTTTATTTTATAGATTGAGAGAAGATTATATGAGCATCATCAGATTTGCCATTGATTTTGTCAAATATGTCTTAACGGGTGGAATAAGGTATTATGTATGGCTCGGCATACTTGGCATCCTTATTGTGCCGTGGGCGTATGGCGCTTACCAGCAGCTAATAGCTCATGGCATGATAGTGGCCGGGTTTACTGACCAGATATCGTGGGCAATATATGAAGGTAATTTTATATTTCTTGTTGGAGTTGCCGCCGCCGCAGTAACGGTTGTTTTTCCTTACTATGTTTATAAATACAAGCCTCTTAAGGATGTTGTCCTTATAGGGGAGATGCTGGCTATTACAGCCGTTATAATGGTCATCATCTTTATTGTATTCCATATGGGCAGACCTGACAGGGCTTGGCACATGATACCGGTAATAGGCATATTTAACTGGCCTAATTCTATGCTTGCATGGGATGTGCTGGTAATTTACGGTTATCTGTTTCTTAATTTTGTGTGCGGTTTCTACAATATGCACCAGACATACACCGGCCGTCCTATCAATGAAATGTTTTACAAGACATTTATCTATATAGCCATTATGTGGGCTCCCAGCATACATATTGTAACCGCATTCTTGCTCAATACAATGCCTGCTAGGCCCATGTGGTTTCACTCAATAATGCCCATAAAGTTTCTATCAACCGCATTTGCTGCCGGTCCTGCTCTTATCATAGCCACACTGTTGATTATCAGAAAGCGAACAGATTTAAAAATTCCTGATGAGGCAATTAACTTCCTGTCGCAGGTAATGCTCTGGTGTCTCGGCATAGCCATAATCCTTACATTTTCTGAGGTTGTAACAGAGCTTTACCCCAGCACAGAGCACGCCGATCAGCTAAAGTATGCATTGTTTGGACTGCATGGTATGACAAAGATTGTCCCGTGGTTATGGGCTTCGTGGATAATCATGATATGTTCGTTCCTGCTTCTTCTCATCCCTGGTATAAGGAAAAATTATAATATACTGCCTGTTATATGTGTAGTCATGTTTATCGGCATATGGATAGAAAAGGGGATAGCGCTTGTTATCCCAGGCATGGTTCCGTCTCCAATAGGAGAGATTGCAGAATACTCGCCGACATGGATTGAAATATTTATAACCATCGGCAACTGGGCAATAGGGCTTGCCATATTCACCTTTCTTGTTAAGGGAGCTATAGGCGTAATGACTGGCGAGGTCAGGCATCCGAATTTTGACAATAGAAATGCCTCTCAAGGGGGCCATTGATGTTTTTAAATAGGAATATAATCGGTATAATTACCACTTTCCTCATTATTGCAGCGCTGCATGGATGCGGAGATACCAAATCTGTGCCGAAAGCAAAGGAGGCAGAGGCCGCGGCGCCTGTAACAGACTGCTTTGAAAGCAGGGAAGGTTATACATCTGTCCAGAGGGTTGAAAATGTTGTGCCTGAATATGGTTACCCGAATGTCAAGTGCTCGCAAGCTACAACCGGCGTTCTGTGGTGGGGCGACCCATTTTATGATACGGTGCCGATGGGAGATATGCCAATAGTGGATGATGAAACCAGGGGTGATTATGCAATCGCAGAGGCAGTTGTTAAGCCGAGAGAGTCCAAACTAATGTATTTCAACATGGAGCCGACCAAGCATTGCGCATTTTGCCACAATGGTAAAATGGTGCCTTTTCCAAAAGATAAAAAGCCAAGGCTCCTCGCAGCGCACCAGGATATTGTAGGAAACTCCCTTCAATTAATGCACGGAAGGGCAGCCTTCTGGTGTCTTGATTGTCACAATGCAACCAACCGCAACAGACTTATAGACCACAAGGGGAATGATATCTCGTTTAATCAGCCGCAAAAGCTGTGCGGCAAATGCCACGGCGAGGTATATATAGATTGGAGGCTGGGGATACACGGCAAGAGAATCGGTTCATGGACAAAAGAAGGGAAAAAGAGATGGTGGGTGTGCACCGAATGCCATAACCCCCATACTGTTCAGATACTTAGATATAACCCGATTAAACCGGAACCGCCGCCAATTTTACCCAAGGGAACAAAAAATGGCGACCATGAAATAACCAAAGGTAAAGAAACACCTTTAGCAGGGCACTAATATTTAAGTAAACCCCATTGAGATTTCTATGCAAATGGCAAACTCCTTGCCGTGAAGAATCTCCATTGTTATGGCGCAGTTCTTCAAACCCTTTCCAAATTTTCTGCCTGTTTGCTTTCCAAGTAAGATTCATCATGAATAAAAATTGCATTGAACTGCACAATTTTGTGGCCTATATGCGCATCTGCCCATTTTACCTGTTGTTAATCTGACAGTTGGTTTTGCTGCGGTTGACTCCATCTGCCTCATGTGTTAAACTTCGCCTCAATATGCCGGAAAATATTATAGAAAAGTTTGAAATAAAACATCTTCAGATTTTGGATGAAAAAGGTAATGCAGATACTGCCATTTTGCCGAACCTTTCTGATAACGACCTTAAAAAATTATTTGAACTCTTAATCCTTTCAAGGCAATTTGACCAGCGCGCATTACAGCTTCATGCAGAGGGAAGGCTTGGCACATATGCATCAATCCTGGGCCAGGAGGCATCCCAGATAGGTAGCGCCTATGCCCTTGAAAAAACAGACTGGGTGTTTCCATCCTTCAGGGAGATGGGTGTTTATATTACGCTCGGCTATCCAATATGGATGCTCTTTCAATATTGGACAGGCGATGAAAGAGGCATGAAAACGCCGGACGATTTGAATATTTTTCCGGTTTCCGTTCCTGTGGGCACGCATACACCCCATGCAGTGGGTGCGGCGTTTGCCGCAAAGATAAAAGGGCATAAAACCGCAGCATTATCATACTTTGGGGACGGCGGTTCATCAAAAGGTGATTTCCATGAGGGTCTTAATATCGCAGGCGTGCATAAGCTTCCGGTAGTATTTATATGCCAGAACAACCAGTGGGCAATATCACTGCCGCGTGAAAAGCAGACTGCATCCAAGACCATTGCGCAAAAGGCATATTCTTACGGTTTTGAGGGCATACAGGTTGACGGCAACGACATATTCGCAGTCTATAAGGCAACAAAGGATGCTCTTGAAAAGGCAAAGGCAGGCGGTGGACCGACACTAATAGAATGTTTCACATACAGGATGTCTGACCATACAACTGCTGATGACGCATCAAGATATAGGCCAAAAGAGGATGTTGAAACATGGAAGGATAAAGACCCGCTTTTACGGCTTAAATTATATATGCAAAAGAAAGGTATCTGGACTCAAAGTTATGAAGATGATGTAAAGAAGAAAGCGACCGAGTTTGTTGACAGCGAGATAAAAAAAGAAGAGGCCGCTGGTCTGCCAGACTCAAAGGATATAATAAATTATACCTATAAAGATTTGACGCAGAGGCAGAAGAAGGAAATAAAAGAAATTGCGTGATTACAGAGATTATAAAATACGATTACACAGATTCAGACACAGCGATTATTTCTAATCGGTGTAATCATTTTCAAAAATCTGTGTAATCAGAGGTAAGTATGGCGCGCATAAACATGGTCCAAGCAATAAACCTTGCCCTCGGGCAGGAGATGGAGAGGGACAAGGATGTTGTCCTCATCGGAGAGGATGTGGGCAAGGACGGCGGCGTCTTCAGGATAACCGAAGGATTGGTTGAAAAATTCCCCGACAGGATTTTTGATACGCCCTTGGCTGAGTCCGGCATTGTGGGAACAGCCATAGGCATGGCAGCGTATGGTTTAAAACCTGTTGCAGAGATACAGTTTATGGGGTTTATATATGCCTGTGTTGAGCAACTCCTTTCCCATGCATCAAGAATCCGCTCCCGCTCAAGAGGCCGCTACTCATGCCCGATGGTTGTAAGGACACCTTACGGCATTGGTATAAAACCGCCTGAACTCCATTCAGAATCCACAGAGGCGCTTTTCTGCCACATGCCCGGAATAAAGGTTGTTGTGCCTAGTTCACCTTATAATGCAAAGGGTCTTCTCGTATCAGCCATAAGGGACCCTGACCCGGTTGTATTTCTTGAACCTACTAGGCTCTATAGGCTTATAAAAGAAGAAGTTCCTGAGGCTGAATACGCCATACCGCTTGGCAAGGCAAATGTTGTTCAGGAAGGAAAAGAGGTAACGGTTTTGGCATGGGGAAGCATGCTTCACCGTGTCTTGGAAAGCATAGAAGGGTTTGATGCGGAGGTTATTGATTTGATGTGCTTAAGCCCTTATGATGAAGAAACTATTTTAAATTCTGTTAAAAAGACAGGCCGCGTTGTCATAATCCACGAGGCAACAAGAAGCTGCGGTTTCGGCGCAGAACTGTCCGCCTTTGTTGCAGAAGAGGCAATGCTTCATCTCAAGTCGCCTGTCGTGAGGGTTACAGGACTTGATGCCGTGATTCCAATGGCAAGGCTTGAAGATTATTATGCGCCATCTAAGGAAAGAATTATTAAGGCATTGAAGAAGGTAATGGAGTATTAATTCCCCCAATCAAGAACATAAGCCTTGTTCACCCGAAAAATGCATTTGGTTTTTCTTTTTCGGGGCAAGCGCAAGATTTGAGCCAAAGACAAGGAAAAGCTGGCTGGACAAAACGGAGCATACTGTTTTAAGTATGTGAGTATTTGGACGGCCAGCTTTGACGCAGTATTTGGCCAAAGATTGCGTTTGTCAAAAAATGCAAATGCATTTTTTGGGTTCAGAGGAATATAATCATAGGTCAAGGTTTGGGTCAATCTCGCAGGTTAGTTGTTCTTCTACAAATCGTCTTAGGCCTAATTGGATATTTTGGTCTATGTTAGAAAAGCGGATGCACATGCCTGGTTCTACAAGCCGGTTTTTGTCAGATTCCACTATATAAATAACAACACCTTCTGCTTCAATGGGTTTTTCGCTGGGCAGATCCATTGAAAGAGAAACTTTTGTGCCAACTGGAATAGGTTTAACTGTTCTTATGAAAACGCCATTTTCCGATAGGGTGCTTGCAAAAGACACCCTCTTCATGTTCAGATATGTCATTGTAACCCTGAATATAATCCTTGCCCTTAAATTTTGTCTTGGAGTTTTTTCTGTCAGCTTCTGTATAACGCAATAAAGCGAAGTGGGGTTTATTGGCTTAAATATATATGCAGCTGCCCCCCTCTTAAGAAAGTCTGCCAATGCTTGTGCATCAGCCTTTTCGCCCGTCATTACCACAGGCATTGCCTTTTTCTTCTTGATATGTCCTAAACATGCAGCGCTGTCGATATCAGTCATCCGTATATTTATAAGCACTACATCAGGGTCGGAATTGGTTATCTTATTGATTGCATCAGAACAATTTAGAACCGTAAAGACAGAATAACCAAGTCTCTTGAGCAGGATGGATACGCGCACATTATCTGTTTGATTGCTGTCAGCTATAAGTACAGTTTTATGGTTAATAGGCATTTAATTAGAATATTTCCTTTCGGTATAGCATGATATGCAGTGAAGGCTAGTGTTAATCACCACCTGCTACTTCCTCTTCATAAACATTTCTATCAAATCAATTGGCAACGGAAATATAATTGTGGAATTTTTTTCTGTTGCAATCTCGGTTAGTGTTTGAAGATAGCGAAGCTGCAGGGCTGTTGGGTTCTGGCTTACCAGATTGGCTGCATCAAGTATTTTTTGTGCGGCATTGTATTCGCCCTCTGCATGTAACAGCTTTGCCCTCTTTTCTCTTTCTGCTTCTGCCTGTTTTGCCATTGCCCTCTTCATCTCATCAGGCAGGTCTATTCCCTTCAATTCTACCAGACTAACCTTAATGCCCCACGGCTCTGTCTGCCTGTCCAGAATCTCCTGCAACTGTTTATTTATCTTTTCCCTTGCTGAAAGGAGTTCATCCATCTCTCCCTGGCCGCATACGCTTCGCAAGGTTGTCTGGGCAAGCTGAGATGTTGCATAGAGATAATTTTCAACCGCTATTATAGCCTTTTCAGGGGCCATAACCCTGAAATAGATAACCGCATTTACCTTAATGGTAACATTGTCCCTCGTAATAACATCCTGAGGCGGAACATCCAATGTTACAGTTCTCAGGCTTATCTTTATCATCTTCTGAATGCCGGGGAATATCAGGACAAGCCCTGGCCCTTTTACCTTCTGGTATCTTCCGAGGAAGAATACAACACCCCTTTCATACTCTGCCAGGATGTTTACGGCATTGAAGAGTATAAACAGAATTATGCCGATTAAAATCAAAGTCCCTGTTCCGATTCCTAAAATCATAAAGCCTCCTTTTTGTATAAGTTGAGGTTAAGATTGAGGTTGAGAAGTTTATAATCCTTAGCCTCAACCTTTGTATTTCTCCACCTTCAACTTTAATCCTGCTACCTCCACCACCTTCACCTTTTCCCCTGCCTTTATGGGTTCATTGCTCCATGCATCCCAGTATTCGCCGTCAATAAAAACCTTTCCCTCATTTGCAATATCCGTATTTGCAATGCCGATTTCATCCACCAAACCCTCTGCACCGCTGATAGGTTTTTTATGCCGTATCTTCAGGCCGTAATACATGGCGCCGAGAAATAGCGCAGTAATCGTGACAACCGTTGGCAATATAACCCATAGCGAAACCCGCATAAACGGCAGCGGCGATTCAAACAGCATAAGAGAACCAAGCGTCAAAGCAATAACCCCTGCAATGGTCAGCAAACCATAACTGGTCACCTTTATCTCTGCGATAAAAAAGATGGCTGCAAGACCGATTAGGAGCAGTCCTGCATAATTTACCGAAAGGGTCTGGAAGGCATAAAATGCAAGCACCAAAGATATTGCGCCGACAACCCCGGGCAGGATTAAACCCGGATTTGAAAGCTCAAAATAAAGCCCTATAAGGCCTATCATCATCAGGATATACGCCACATTCGGATTTGTTATGGCATTGAGTATCCTATACCGAAGCCCCATCTCTATATCCTTAACTTCAGCCTTTGCCGTTTTTAAAACCTTTTCACCCGAAACAACTTCTACCTTTTTGCCGTCTATTGCGCTCAGCAGTGCCTTTCTATCTGGTGCAATCAGATCAATGACCTTGAGCTTCAAGGCCTCTTCAGCAGTTATATTAACACTCTTTCGGACCGCATTTTCAGCCCACTCTGCATTCCTGTGTTTCTTTGCTGCAATACCTTTTAGGTAGGCTACTGCATCATTTTCAACCTTTTTCATCATGGTTTCATCCATCTTTTCTCCGCCCATTGCAACGGGATGTGCTGAGCCTATGTTTGTTCCGGGCGCCATTGCCGCTATATGCGCGGCATAAGTTATAAATACCCCGGCAGACGCAGCCCGAGAGCCGGACGGGGCAACATAGACTACCACGGGAACATCTGAGGAAAGCATGGCCTTTACAATGTCCCTCATGGATAAATCAAGTCCTCCGGGCGTATCCAGCTGGATTACAACCGCCTCTGCATTCTCTTTTGCGGCGGTCTCCATACTCTTTACAATAAACTCCGACATTACAGGATTGACTATGCCGTCAACCGTGAGATAGTGGATTTCACCGGCAAATGATGAGATGGTGAATAGCGAACAGTAAACGGTGAACAGCAAACTGATAATCGTTAGCCGATAATTTTTAACTAACAATTTATAAAAATATGATTTCATAATGGTTGTAGTTATATCAGGGTTTTTTTTATTTTGCAACCTTCCTTATCACAGAATGGCCTGCCGTTACCTCACCACCACCCACAGGATTTTTACAACCAAGCAAAGCACAATTTTTTCATACCAAATCTCCCCCTTAATAAGTGGCAGAGGCAAGTTTAATGTTGAATATCTGTGTCTAATATGTATAATTTATGAGGTTTGAGTGGGATGAGAAGAAGGGCAAATCAAATCTGAAAAAGCATGGGATAGATTTTGAAACCGCAAAGGCCTTATGACTGGATGATAACCGTGTCGAAATCCATGCCCCTCATCCAATAGAAGACAGAAATATCTCCATCGGAAAGCTGGATGGTAAATTGTGGACTGCAATATACACCATGCGTGGTGATACTGCCAGAATTATTTCAGTAAGACGTTCAAGAACAAAGGAGGCAAGGCTTTATGAAGAAGATAACGTCGGCTAAAAACAGCGCGGAATTTGATCGCCGCTTTGATTCCGGAGAGGATATTCACGACCTCATAGATATGACAAAGGCCGCGATCACTCGTTATGGCAAGAAGGTGCGCATTACCCTGGATGTTGCGGATTCGTTGGTTAAGGACATAGACGAGATTAGAAAAGAGATAGGTGTTGACCGCGGCGCCCTGATAAAGGTATGGCTGCATGAAAGGGTGAAGCAGGAGAAAGCGGCTGGGGAATGAATCAGAACATCAGAACATCAAAAAGCAAGACCTGATACCCCGGTTCTCCCCTTAATTCAAGTGGAATTGCTCTTTGGGTGTAATTACAGGGGGGAATAAAACAATAGCAAAAAGCAAGACCTGACCCTCATTCCTCCCGTGCCTTCAAAGGAGAAGATAGGGAAGGCGTTGAAGATGGCGATGGAGTATTAGGAGTCGTATATACTGGTGGATTGGAAGTATAGTCAGAATAGTTCGCTTATCTGCTCAGTGCAGACATTAAGAAATAATCATTTCGAAAGTTATTTATTATATGATTGGGAGGCGAAACTATGCAGATGAAAAGAATAAACTATCAGGTGAGAATTTTGAACAGTATATTGATAGCCGTTATGTTAGTTGGATTTCTTGGTTTTCCTTCCACCACGAAAGCTGAAGACAATATGCCGGCTATAACGGCAAAGGATGCAGGTATCATAGCGGGCGTTGCCGTTGGAATTGGTATTATTGTAGGAATGGTTACACGGTCTAAAAACACAGATTCTTTGAAGTCTGCTTCCAAGGAAGAAACAAGCACCGCCTATTTTCTTCAGGAACAGTCGGACACTAAAGAAACGCTACCTCCTTTTCAACAGTTGGAATTTCATATCACTATTTTGAATCTGAGATTTTAATAAAACCTGAATCCTGTGTAAAAATAGCAGAACCGATCTAATTCTATAGGTAAGGAGGACAAGGGACATGAAAACACTCAGAATGATGCTTTTGTTATTGGTAACAGGCGCAATCGCTGTGGGCTGTGCATTCGGAACCCGGAGTCTTATTTCTCTTACAGATCCTGCGTTCTCGACTCCTGTTGCTAATCCGATGCAGCGCTTAGAATTACAAGGATTCTCCTTTCTCCCCCCGACAGGAGAGAACTGGTTTATAGTCTCCCCTTCCCACCCGTCCCATCCAGTAGAAACTCTTTTGCCAGCAGTGGCGCAAGGACTCGTCATCGCCAAGAAGCATAGGGAAAGCCCACCCACAAGACCAGAAGATGCTCAGACAATCTTTGCATTTGTGGCCACCGCGCCAAGGTTTAACGAGTTGACTCTTAATCCCACGGAATACTTACAGAACAAAGCACAGGAGCGAGAAAAGCAATACAAAGAGGAGACCAAAACCGGCCGATTCCGTCCTGTAGACTTTAAGGCTTCTATAGACAGTTCTTTGGGAACGAATTGCTTAAGAATTGACTCTATAATAGAGGACCACGGTGTCCCTCAATTCCCAGGGAGCGTCTTCATTATCTCCGACCATAGGTTTTTATGTCCTCATCCTGACTTTCCTATACTCACTGTTACTATAGGATACAGCCAAAGATATCTGCAAGGTGGACAGCATCTGCCTGTGGAAACGGAGATTGCGCCATTTTTCAAAAGCCTGATGGTTACACCTATTCAGCCGTTAGAAGCAATGGGTGGTGAAGGCACTTTAAGCCCTGAAGCTGCTCGTAAAGAGTTAGATCGCTTATATATCCATTATACTCCTGGATCACTATTAACCCACGCGCAGGGTGGAAACAGCGGCGCGGTCAAGTTATTGTTGACCGCCGGACTGAACCCAAATGAGGCGGTTATGGGCATAACACCCTTGATGATAGTAGCCTCGGCTGGACATACCGATATTATACAAATCTTACTGGCGAAAGGCGCTAATGTGAATGCGAAAGAGACTATGTTTGGTGTGACAGCCTTAATGTGGGTGGCCTTGACAGGGCACACCGATAATGTCAAAGTCTTACTGGCTGCTGGCGCAGATGTGAATGCAAGCAACAAGAATGGTGAAACAGCCTTGATGATGGCAGCAGATCGAGGGCACACCGACACCGTAGAAGCTCTGTTAGCAGCCGGCGCGCGCGTGAATTCTAAACAGAATCGGGGTCAGACAGCCTTAATGTGGGCGGCCTATAAGGGGCATACTGGCATCGTGAAAACCTTGTTAGCCCACGGCGCAGAAGTGAATGTGAAAGATAAAATGGGTAACACAGCCTTGGTATTGGCAGTATTCAACGGTATTACCGACAGCGTGAAGGTTTTACTGGACTACGGTGCGGATGTGAATACAAAGGCCGGAAACGGCCAAACAGTTTTATTGGTTGCGAAAGAAAAAGGCTACACAGACATCGCAGAATTGCTCATGAAGGCTGGGGCAGATGAGATTGTAATCCCCAAATGATAATGTCCTATTCTGCCAAAGTAGAAATGTCCGGAAGTAATGAGTACACCTGACTCCCATATACACCTCTACGTATACACCTCTACGGGAGAACCAGGGGAACGAAACCAATGACCCTACGGGTCATGGCTCAGCCCCGCATTAGAGCGCACTATGAAAGCAACGAGAATGATTGCGGCTGCCGTTTTAGTGCTCAGTGGCCTGATTGCACCCTCCCAGGCTTCGGCGCAAGGAGCGTTCTATATTGGCGGCAGCGCAGGCAAAAGCGATTTCGGGAGTGACGGCGCCAATGGGCGTATCACGGCGGGAACGGTTGACGCCACGGACACGGGTTTCAAGATTTTCGGCGGTTATCAATCCGACAAGAATTCTGCGGTGGAGATCGCTTACGTTGATCTGGGCAGAGCCCGCTACAGCGGGTCCTCTCGTGGGAACCTTGTTACCGATGGCAAGTTTGAAATCCGGGGCATCAATATTTCCGGGGTGGGCATCCTCGACTTGCATCCGAGCTTTGCGGTCTTGTTGAAGACCGGCTTGTTTGGCTGGGAAACCAAGACGAGCGACGTTGCCAACGGAGTTCCGTTCTCAGAAAAGGGTTCTTTCGTGTTGTTATCGTTCGGTTTCGGATTGAGCTACAAGTTCACGAAACACGTCAGCATGCGCGCTGAATGGGAGTGGTTCTGGGTGGGCGTGGCTGCCCCTACATTGCTTTCAATTGGCATCGCCAGGGAATTCTAATGGCCCAGGGAGGTCGAGTGTCAGGTCTATTTTTTTGCGCTGCGCGCTTCAGCAACGGCGAAGCTAATCTTCCACATAACACTCCGTCCTGACAAGTCAGACTCCGCTATGCGGAATCCGATTAGCCTCGTCCGTTGAGCCTGTAGAATAGGTCAAAATTTGAAAAAAACTGATTTGTAATATATTGATATATAAATATAAAATTTTTAGAAAATTGTTATAAGTGGGGTTTTTCTACAGACTCGTTAGGCATTAAATCTAAGAAATATATTATGTCTAATTCTATTTCCAAATTAGCATTTTATCTCGTCAGCTACAACTTCATCATATCTGTAATTCTCATCTCTAAAATCGCGCTACAATTCGCGTTTTTTGGTGTTATGCTCTTAATAGGTAAAACTGTGGGGGAGATGGAAATTGCTTTAGGTGCATTACTTACATTAATCGCATCGTTAGTGTCTATAATAATAGGTATTATGTATTTTATTAAAAGGGCAAGAATGCAGTTTGAAAAGATTAAAAGAATACAAACTATCAAGGCACTATTTGTTGTTATTATAATGGCTCTGATTGCGCCACCATTATCACTTATTACATTATTTTTCCTTATCTTTATTAATGCCTAACAAGTCGTCAGACTGTGTGAAAAGTCAATTTTTGAAAGACGCGCCCTTGTAAAATCAGAGAAAAAAGTGTCAGGTCTTGCTTTTTGCTGTTGTTGTCTTTATTTTGCAACCTTCCTTGCCACAACAAATTTTAGATAATATGTCTCCGGCATACCGAATAGAATCGGGTGGTCTCTTGACTGGAAACGGTTTTCAACAAACTGGAGCATACACCCTGCATCCTGCGCCGCGTCATTCAATATGTCCAGAAATGTGGCTGGAGAAATATTTTGCGAGCAGGAGGATGTGATAAGATAGCCGTTGTCGTTTAACAGTTTTAACCCCAAAATATTTATATCTTTATATCCTCGCCATGCGCCGGCCATTGCCTCCTTGCCCTTTACAAATGACGGCGGGTCGAGCATTACACAGTCGTAACGTTTCCCTTGTTTATATTCATTCCTAAGCCAATCAAAGGCGTCGCCTTTTTCAGGTTTAATAATATTTTCAAAGCCATTGAGTTGAATATTCCTGCTTAACATCTCAAAAATTTTGCCGGAAGCCTCTAATGCCACAACCTCCATTGCCCCATATTTAGCGGAATAGATGGCAAACGCGCCTGCATAGGCAAAGCAGTCAAGAACCCGTTTATCTTTTACATACGGCCTTATTATCTTTCTGTTTTCCTGCTGATCAAGGTAAAAGCCTGTTTTATGGCCTTCCAAAAGGTCAATCTCAAAGTTTAATCCGTCAAGGGCTATAACAACTTTGCTATTTTCATCTCCATAGAGAAATCCTTTTCTCGGCAGAAGCCCCTCTTTTTTTCTTGCATCAACATCGCTTCGTTCAACAATACTCTTGGGTTTGAATATATCTTTCAATACCTCAACAATATCCTCTTTCCATTTCTCCATGCCGAGCGTTAATATTTGAAAAGATATGACATCCTCATATTTGTCAACTATGAGGCCGGGAAGCAAATCCCCCTCACTGAATACAACCCTGAAAGAGCCTTTCATTTGCCAGCCCAGAGAGAGGCGATATTTCAGTGCTTGTTCAATCCTCTTTTTTAAAAAATCCTTATCTATAGGTTCATCCTTAAATGAAAGAATTCTTATGATTATCTTTGAATTATTATTAATATAGCCACTGGCAATAAACTTGCCCCTGCCGTCTATTATAGACACGGTATCTCCATTTGAATAAGAGTCTCCGGCCTTTGTTATTTCGTTGTTAAAAACCCAAAGATGGCCTGATAAAAGCCGTTCCATACATCGTTTGGAGACCTTGATGGCAGCCAAAAATCCTCCTTTCGTAAAATAGCGATTAAAACCCTCGCTATTTTACAAACCCCCAAATCAATCGCTATTTTTGGGTCCTTATTACCCCTTTACATCTCAATCCTTGTAATAACACCGTGAAGTTTGTTTGACGGGAGTTTATAGAACTTGACGAAGGTAGGGGTAAGTTTTTTAATAACAGAAAATATCTTCCAAACGAAGTTTGAGGTTGTTATATCTTCAAGGCCATAGAATATTGTC
>JACRML010000061.1 GCA_016214995.1 Deltaproteobacteria bacterium | reverse complement strand
GTATATGCTGCTATCGCAAACGGCGGCAAATTATATCTGCCTCAACTGGTAAACACGGTGGAAACGCAAACAGGCGAGGTTATCTGGAGATTTACACAGCAGGAAATAGGAAGGGTTCCTGTATCACCTTCCAACCTAAAGATACTTCAGGATGCCCTAAAAGGAGTGGTAAACGAAGCTGGTGGGACTGGATGGGTAGCAAGGATACCAGGTATAGAAGTTGCAGGCAAAACAGGGACAGCCCAGGTAATAAAGCTTAAAGAAGATACCCCCAGGAAAAAACCAAAAGATGTCCCTTATGAGCAGAGAGACCATGCATGGTTTGTAGGTTTTGCACCTGCAGAAAACCCTGAGATAGCAGTTGCAGTTATTGTGGAACATGGCGGCTTTGGTGCAGAGGCGGCAGCGCCTGTTGCCAAGGAGGTTATAAAGGCATATCTTAAAAAGTCAGGAGTCAGGGGCCTGCCCCCGAATGCATCTATCGGGGGTCATGGAACAGAAAAAAAAATTAAAATTAACATTGAGGATTTGGAAAAAAGTTCTCCAAATAATGCTACAGCAGAGGAGTTGAATAGCAATGAAATCAATGATTGACAGAAGATTGTTGGGCCATTTTGACTGGGGTATCTTCTTTTTAATTATATCGCTGTCTATCATTGGCATTATAAATATTTATAGCGCCACCATGATAGACAACAACGGTAACTTGTATGAAAAACAGCTAATCTGGTTTTTAATCGGCTTTGGGTTCATGACCGTCATCACCTTTATAAACTATATACATCTGGAAAGATTTGCCTATCCTATCTATATTTTATCCATCTTTCTGCTGCTTCTAACTCTCATCTTCGGACGCACCACATCGGGCGCTACGCGATGGCTCAACCTGGGCTTTGTATCATTTCAACCGTCAGAATTTGCGAAACTTGCCATAATAATTATTTTAGCTAAATATTTTAATACAATAAGGATACCTCTTAAAGGGTTGTCCATAAAAGGCTTGATTTGGCCCTCTGTTCTTATTTTTGTCCCTTTTATCCTTATTGCCAAACAACCAGACATGGGAACGGCCATTATTGTATTTTTTATATTTGCTTCCATGGTCATATTTGCAAAGGTGCGCGTTAAAATCCTTACAGGCATTATTCTGGCGTCTTTACCGTTAATACCTATCGCATGGCGCTTCTTAAAAGATTATCAGAAGGCGCGTTTGATGAGCTTCTTAGACCCTACCCTGGACCCTTTGGGCACAGGTTATCACATACTGCAATCAAAGATAGCGATCGGTTCAGGAGGGGTTTTGGGAAATGGCTTTACTCACGGAACCCAGGGCCAGTTAAGATTCCTTCCTGAACATCATACAGATTTTATCTTCTCTATATTAGCGGAAGAATGGGGATTTATCGGCTCTTTTACCGTCATAGCATTATATTTCAGTCTTATACTCCTGGGATTGAATATAGCACAAAATGCAAAGGACAGGCTTGGGGCGTTTCTCGCATTTGGCGTCTCGGCCATGCTCTTGTGGCATATAGCAATCAATATCGGCATGGTAACCGGGATGCTTCCGGTCGTGGGCGTCCCGCTTCCCTTTATGAGCTACGGCGGCTCTTTTCTTCTGACCGCAATGATTGGGGCAGGAATACTGGCAAATGTCAGCATGAGAAGGTTTATATTTTAGTAAATTTCTAATTTCTAAATCCGAATTTCTAATTGATAAAATGTCAAATGTCAAAAAACATTGAAAATTTAGACATTGGATATTTCATTAGAAATTAGAAATTTGGATTTAGGATTTGTATCAAGAACCTATGACCCATAACCTGCCTTCAAAAATAGCCATATTCCTTGCAACAGGGATGTATATAGGTTATTCTCCGGTTGCACCAGGTACGCTCGGAAGCCTTTTAGGAGTAATCATATGCTTCTTTCTGTCAACAGCAGGTCCTTTAATATACGGAATTGTGTTATTTGCTGGTTTGACTGTTGCAATATGGACGGCATCCGTTGCAGAAGAACATCTTGGCAAGAAAGACCCAGGCCAGATAGTATGCGATGAGATCGTGGGATATATGATTGCCATGTTCCTCGTACCATTTACCTTGTTTAATGTAATTATTGTATTCCTCTTGTTCAGGTTTTTTGATATATTAAAACCCTTCCCAATAAGGGCAATAGACGAGAAAATGGATAAGGGTTTTGGAATAGTATTTGATGATGTCCTGGCTGGCATATATAGCAATATAACATTTAGTTTTATTATGAGGATGATATGAAAGATTACACCGATTATAAAGGCGGATTGCACAGATTAAGGCAAAATAGCAGTTTTTAATCTGTGTAATCGTATTTCAAAATCTGTGTAATCAATTCTTTTATGGGAGTTATTATGAAAAAGGACATGGTAAAGCCTGAAGAGACTGTTGGCCGCATTCTTAAAAAACTAGGGCTTACCCTGGGCATTGCAGAATCATGCACAGGCGGCCTTCTCTGCCACAAAATAACCAATGTATCGGGAAGCTCCAAGTATTTCAGAGGTGGGGTTGTTGCATATAGCAATGACTTAAAGAAACAGATATTGGACGTACCCAAAGAAATATTACATAAATTTGGAGCTGTCAGTAAAGAAACGGCAAAAGTAATGGCGCAGGGGGCAAAAAGAAGATTGGGTGGCGATATTGGCATAGCAATAACGGGCATAGCAGGTCCAACAGGCGGAAGCAAAGCAAAACCCCTCGGAACGGTATTTATAGCTATATCAGGTAAAACAACTGAAAGAGACCAAAGGTTTCTCTTGAAAGGAAGCAGGCAAAGCATAAAGCTTGCTGCCTCAAATAAGGCGCTTAAAATGTTAAGGGGATTTCTGGAGCAAGCTGACCATGTCGGCGTCTGAACGGCAACATGGTTGCCTTGATCCAAAATATGGAAGAAGATAAAATCATAAGGGCATTTATTGCCATAGAGTTGCCGGCAAAAATATCTGAGGAGTTAAACAGGGTTCAGAAAGAATTAAAAGACGGAGTTAATAAGGTGACATGGATAAAGACAGGAAATGTTCACCTTACCATAAAATTTCTGGGCGATATAGAGGCCAAGAAGGTAAACAGTATAGAACAGGTATTGGAAAGTGTGGCTTGTAAAAGCCATGTTTTTAATATAACTATTAAAAGAACCGGAGTATTCCCAAGCATGGATAGTCCGCGGATAATATGGGTCGGTGTAGAAGAAAATGGCGCAAATTTGGCCCAGCTTTATAACAATCTTGAAGATAGCCTTACAACACTGGGTTTTGAAAAAGAAGAGAGGACTTTCAAACCACATCTTACCATGGGAAGGATCAAGTTTCTGAAAGATAAAAAACTTTTAAAACAACGATTGGAAAAAAATGCAGATATAAACCTTGGGCAATTTGCAGTAGACAGCCTATACCTTTTTGAAAGTAAGCTAACACCGGAAGGAGCGGTTTATACAAAATTGAAAGAGGCAAAGCTAAAAACAGGAAATAGAGAACAGGAAAGAGGAAAGAGCTTTTCTCTTTCCTAATTCCTCTTCCCTGTCTTCCATAACCTAAAAAGGAGGCATCAATGGCAGCAACAGATAAAGAAAAGGCAATTGACCTGGCAATAGGCCAGATTGAGAAACAATTTGGAAAAGGTTCCATAATGCGGCTTGGCAAAGAAACCGCCGTAGCATCTGATATACCTGCAATTTCTACCGGCTCACCTGCAATTGATATAGCCCTGGGCATCGGCGGTGTTCCAAGAGGCAGGGTGGTAGAGATATTCGGCCCTGAATCTTCAGGGAAAACTACTCTCACATTGCACATTATAGCCGAGGCGCAGAAAAAGGGCGGCACAGCTGCATTTATAGACGCTGAACATGCTTTGGAACTGGAATATGCCAAGAAACTTGGCGTAAAGGCCGATGAATTACTCTTATCACAGCCCGATACAGGCGAACAAGCCCTTGAGATTGCGGAGGTATTGATAAGAAGCGGCGCAGTTGATGTTTTGGTTATAGATTCTGTAGCAGCGCTTGTGCCAAGGGCTGAGCTTGAAGGCGAGATGGGGGATGCCCACATGGGGCTTCAGGCAAGGCTTATGAGCCAAGCCCTGAGGAAGCTTACATCAACTATAAGCAAGTCAAAAACCTGTATGATTTTCATAAATCAGATAAGACATAAGATAGGCATCATGTTTGGAAATCCAGAAACTACTACCGGCGGGAATGCATTAAAATTCTATGCATCTATAAGAATGGATATAAGAAGGATTGGGGCCATTAAACAAGGAGAAGATGTCATTGGAAATAGAACAAGGGTAAAGGTTGTAAAAAACAAGCTGGCACCGCCATTCAAGGATGCCGAGCTGGATATTCTTTATAACGAAGGAATTTCCAGAGAGGGGGACTTGATTGACCTTGGTGTTCAGGCATCAATAGTGGAAAAGAGCGGCGCATGGTTTTCCTATGATGGAGAAAGAATAGGCCAGGGCAGAGAGGCTGCCAGACTTTATCTTAAGGAACACAAAAATATATCCAATGCAGTAGAGGATAAAATATTGCACCACTTTGGCATAAATCCGATTAAAAAAGAAATTCTACCTGTAAAAACAGAGGAAAAAACAAAACTTTCTAACATGGTAAGAGGAAGGAAGGAGGATTAAAAAAGGATGGAGTTGCATGATATCTTAAATATTGCTGTCAAGGAAAAGGCGTCCGATGTGCATCTTAAGGCAGGTCTGCCTCCTATATTAAGAATATATGGAAACCTGATACCAGTAAAAAATCAGGAAAGGCTTTCACCTGATGAAACAACCAAATTAGCCATGAGGCTTATGAATGACCAGCAAAAGGATATATTTAAAATATCGCATCAGATTGATATGGCCTACAGCGTGCCTGGCCTGGGAAGGTTCAGGGTAAATGTATTCCAGCAGAGAAGCGCAACCGGCATAGTGTTCAGGGTCATACCTGTGACCATCAATTCTATAGATGAACTTCATCTGCCAAAGGTGCTGGAAAAAACCGTTGGCGAGTCCAGAGGGCTGGTTCTTGTAACAGGGGTTACCGGAAGCGGAAAGTCCACCACAATCGCCTCAATGATAGATTACATCAACAACCACAACACATATAATATAATCACCATCGAGGACCCAATTGAATTTTTACATAGAGATAAAAAGTGTATAATAAACCAAAGAGAACTTGGTGTTGACACCAAAAGCTTTGCAGAGGCCCTGCGCGGCGCACTAAGGCAAGACCCGGATATTATCATGGTGGGAGAAATGCGCGATATGGAGACAGTAGAAATAGCGCTTACTGCCGCAGAAACAGGCCATTTGGTCTTCTCCACGCTCCACACAATAGACGCCATGGAGACTATAAACCGCATAGTTTCCGTATTTCCTCCCTATCAGCAGAAACAGATAAGGATACAGCTTGCAGGTGTTGTAAGAGGAATTATATCCCAGCGGCTTATACCAACAAAAGATGGCCGAGGCAGAGTGCCGGCAGTTGAGGTGCTGGTATCTACAGCCAGGATAAGGGAGTGCATAGAGGATAAGGAAAAGACAAAAGAAATTCATGATGCCGTTGCCAAAGGTTATACGACATACGGCATGCAGACATTTGACCAATCTATAATGGACTTACTTAACAAGGGATTTATCACTTACGAAGAGGCGCTGGCGCAGTCAAGCAATCCGGATGATTTTGCTCTTAGGGTTAAAGGTATAACTGCAACAAGCGATGCGGGATGGAAAGACTTTGAAAAGGCTAAAGAAACTACAACTAAAAAAGATGAGACGAAGCTAGATGATATAGAAAGGTTTTGAGAAGTGTCAAAAGGTCAGAGGGTAAAAGTTTTTTACTCTGACACTTTGGACTCTATGCCCCTCTGATACTTTGGATGGTAAAGATTCAGTGCCGCACAATTCTGAGAAAGATATCAACTATGCAAAAACAATCGCCCTAAAATATCTTTCCCATGCACCAAGAAGTGTCAAGGAGGTTGAACTAAAGCTTGGGGAAAAAGATATTGCAGACAATATATCTGGAAAAGTAATTGGGCACCTTATAAGCCTCGGCTATCTTAATGATGAGATATTTGCAAGACAGTGGGCGAGCTCAAAGATAAAATCACGGCTATGGGGAAGAAATAAAATAATCCATGGGCTTAAACAAAAAGGCATATCGAATGAGATAATCAACCAAACTGTAATGGATGTTTATCAACCACCCGCCGAGGAAAGGCAAGAAGATAAAAACTCCATAACAGAAGCAACGGAACTCAATACTGCAAAAATCGCCCTTTGGAAATGGCTGAAAAGCAAGAATCATGGAGCAAAGACAAATTGCGAATTGCGAATTACGAATTACGAATTAAATTCGGCAATCAGAAATCGTAAATCGAAAATAGTTCAAAAGGCATTTAGGCATCTTCAGGCAAAGGGCTTCCCAACATCCATTGCCATTGCCGCCATTAAAGAATGTTTTGGGAAACTAGAGACAGATGAAGACCAATGATATAAGAAAAGAGTTTCTTAAATACTTCGAAAACAATGGGCATATTATAGTCCCCTCCTCTCCGCTTGTGCCCAAAGGAGACCCTACCTTATTATTCACCAACGCCGGCATGGTTCAATTCAAGGATGTATTCCTCGGAGAGGAAAAAAGGCCTTACAGCAGGGCGGTCTCTGCTCAGAAATGCATGAGGGCAGGCGGCAAGCATAATGACCTGGAGAATGTCGGGAGAACAGCACGGCACCACACATTTTTTGAAATGCTTGGAAATTTTTCATTCGGAGATTACTTTAAGAAAGAGGCAATAGCATTTGCATGGGAATTTATAACAAAAAAAATGGGGCTTGATCAAAAGAAGCTCATGGTTACTGTATTTCAGGAAGACAATGAGGCGGCCGATATATGGGAAAAAAGCATAGGCATATCAAAAAGCCGCATTGTAAGGATGGGAGAAAAGGATAATTTTTGGGCAATGGGAGATGTGGGACCTTGTGGACCATGCTCTGAGATTGTTATAGACCAGGGTAAAGATGTTGGCTGCGGCAGACCAGAATGCGAAATCGGGTGCGACTGCGACAGGTTTCTCGAGCTCTGGAATCTGGTGTTCATGCAGTATAATAAAGATTTAAAAGGACAGCTTACTCCGCTGCCGAAACCCAGCATTGACACAGGTATGGGACTTGAACGGCTGAGTTCTGTGATGCAGGGTAAGAAAAGCAACTATGAAGGCGACCTCTTTGCTCCCCTTATTAACTTTATAGAAGAACAGTCAGGAAAAAACTACGGCGAGACTGAGACAAATGATGTATCAATCAGGGCTATTGCAGATCACAGCCGTGCAGTGACATTCCTGATTGCAGACGGCATACTGCCAAGCAACGAAGGTCGTGGTTATGTTCTGAGAAGGATTTTAAGAAGGGCCTCCAGACATGGAAAACTCCTCGGCATAAATGAACCATTCCTATATAAGGTATGCGGCAAGGTGATAGAGGTGATGGGAGAGGCATATCCTGAAATAGCGGTGGCCAGGAATACGCTTGTCAAGGCGGCGGAAGGTGAAGAAACGCGGTTTCTGGAGACTCTGGAAAGAGGGCTGCATATTTTAGATGAGGAGATAACGAGGCTAAAAGGTGAAAAGGTGAAAAGGCTAAAAGGAGATTTTGCGTTTAAGCTCTACGACACCTACGGATTTCCCATTGATCTGACCGCAGACATAATCAGACCCCGGAATTTCACCATAGATGAAGAAGGATTTAACGCGGCAATGGAGGAGCAGCGGCTCAAGGCGCGGGATGCGTGGAAGGGTTCCGGAGAGATAAAAGCGCATGAGATTTACAATAAACTCTCCGGCTCAGGCGTTAAAACAAATTTTGTGGGCTACCACACGGATGTTACATCATCAAAAATTGTTTGTCTTCTCAAAGAAGGGAATAGCGTCAACCATGCTTCGCAAGGCGATACTATAGAGGTTATCACCGCAGAAACTCCATTCTATGGTGAATCCGGTGGACAGGCTGGCGATATAGGCTCTATGGTTGGAAGTGATTTTGATCTTACGGTGGTTGATACAAAAAAGCCTCTGCCCGATTTTATCGTTCATCACTGCACGGTGAAAGAGGGAAACGTATCTACAGGTGATACTGTTGAACTCATCCCTGATTTGCAGGTGAGAAAGGCGACCAGCAGGCATCACACAGCCACGCACCTCTTGCACGCAACCCTCAGAAATGTCATCGGCGAACATGTGCGTCAGGCAGGCTCGCTTGTTGGCCCGATGCGGCTCAGGTTTGACTATAGTCATTTCTCCGCCCTCACCGAACAGGAACTCAAGAAAATAGAAAATATCGTCAATGAAAAGATTATGGAAAATATTGATGTGGCTACAGACACGCTCTCCTACAAAGACGCTATAAGCAAAGGTGCTCTCGCCTTTTTTGATGAGAAATACGGCGATACCGTAAGGATGGTGAGCGTTGCCGGTTTCAGCAAAGAGCTCTGCGGCGGCATCCATGCAAAGAGAACCGGCGACATCGGACTCATCAAGATTATCCACGATTCCTCTGTTGCCGCAGGTGTAAGGAGGATCGAGGCAGCGGCAGGCGCAGCAGCGCTAAAGATTGTCGCAGAGGAAGAAGACATCATCAGAGAGGCTGCCGCGCTGGTAAAGGGGTCGTCAAAAGAACTGCCTGAAAAAATACAGAAACTCATTCAGCAGCACAAGACGCTGGAAAAAGAGAGGGAATCTCTCAAGGCAAGACTAAAGAGCGGCGATGCGGATGCCGTGCTTGAACAGATACAAGTAGTCAAAGGCATTCAAGTGATTGCATCGGAAGTGGAGG
>JACRML010000011.1:1886-17889 GCA_016214995.1 Deltaproteobacteria bacterium | reverse complement strand
TCTTGCATTGCACACCTCCTAAGGTTTTAAGGTTCTATTATAACCTAACCTTTCGGTGTGTCCGCTATTTCGGGGGAAGTGCAAACAATGCTGCAGCATACACCTATGACCCAAACGGAAACCTCATCTCAAAGACAGATGCAAATGGGAATAAGCTCATCTACCAATACGATGCCTTAAACAGACTCACCCTCAAATCCTTTCCTGACTGGAGTTATGAGACTTTCTCCTACGATTCAAATGGCAATCTCATACAAGCCGCAAACCGGAACATCACATACACGTTTGCCTATGATGCCAACAGGAGGCTAACCAACATTACTGATTCCAATGCCAGAACAACAACCTACCAGTATGACGCTGTTGGCAACAAGATAAGCATGACCATGCCAGATGCAACCATAATAAACTATACCTATGACCAGAACAACCGTCTTACCAGAATAAACGCAAACACCCTGAGCTTTGCCTTTACCTATGACAACCTGCAGAGAAGAACCACCCTCCTCTACCCCAACGACATCACAGCAAACTACACATACGATGCATTAAGCAGACTTACCAATCTAATCTACAAGACATCAAACAACTCAACAATAGATAGCTTCGCATACACCTACGACAGTATCGGCAACAAACTCACAGCAATAGATATTGTAGGAAATCACCAATACCAATATGACCCCACATATCAGCTCCTGAGCGCAGACCACACAAACATCCCTGATGAAAACTACACCTATGACCCGACAGGAAACAGACTAACCACCACCGTAGATACCGCAAACAGACTCACAGAAGATGCAAACCACACCTATACCTACGACAACAACGGAAACCTCATTCGGAAAACACACAAAACAACAGGAATCATAACCCAATACACCTACGACTATGAAAACAGACTCATAAACATAAACCTGCCCCTCGGCATAACAGCAGAATACAAATACGACCCATTCGGAAGAAGAATTGAGAAGAAGATAACAGACGCAAGCGGCACAAAGACCTACACATACACATATGACAACGAGGATATAATCCTGGAAACACTAACAACTAATAACCAGCAGATGACAACCAAATACATCCACGGCCCTGGCATAGACGAGCCATTGGCAACCCAGCATAGCAGTGCGGATTATTATTACCATGCAGACACACTCGGAAGCATCACAAGGATGACAGACCAGAATGGAAACATAGTGCAGACATACAAATACGACTCCTTTGGAAACATCACTGCAAGCAGCATCCTGCAGCCGTATGCATACACAGGCAGGGAGTATGATAAAGAGACAGGATTCTACTATCTGAGGAATAGATACTATGACCCAAGGATAGGGAGATTTATATCCAAAGACCCGATTGGGTTTGGGGGCGGGGATGTGAATTTGTATGGGTATGTGGGAAACTCGCCCACGAATTGGGTGGATCCGTGGGGGTTGCAGGATGCTCCAAACAGAAGTGACTACTTCAATGATTTTACCTATCTGAGAGGTTTACAAAAATTCACTAACACTAATCCGGATGCTCCAATATCTTCTCAAGTTATCAATGATTTATTAGGGGTAACAAAACGATCTGGGAGTTTTATAGAACAATATATTGAAGATATAAAAAGTGGGAAATCTCAGTTCTGGGGAAAAGATCCTGAACAAACCAGAAAGAATACAGAGAATGCTTTAAAAGCAGCGCAAGAAATGTTAGAAAGATTGAGAAAATATCAAAAGGAGTTTGAGGACAAGAAACAGAAAGAATGTGGTGACTAAAAATGGAATTTAAAAAAATTATCATAGTATCTTTACTTTTCATACTTTTTAGTCATATGATGGTTTTGCAGAAATCATTTGCAACAGCAGAAAAGTTAGAAGGCTTTCCTGAGCTGCCTGCGACAGAACAAGTTGAATATGATAAATTTTGGACCCTAATTGGCGAGTTAGATTTTAAAACAGCTCTGAAGCAGGGTCAAAAATTACAAACGATGTTGACAAATGATGAGTATAAAAAAGTAGTCAGTGATATTTCAGAATTAATTAAGAGCAAATCATGGTCAAACAAAAAACTTCTGCGTGAGTTTATATTATTAGAAAGGAACAGATTGTATTGGCAAGAACATAACTGGTGGCCTCGTAATTATCAATATAATGACGCTATGGAAGATGTTAATAAAATATTGTCGGGTTTTGAAAATGTCATGAGTAAATATCCAAAAAGTGACATTGCAGATGAAGCGTTATTTAGACTCGGACTTTGTTATTCATCTATGGGAGAATTAGGTTTAGAGGATTTTGAGAAGGCAATTGATATATTTACTGATCTGAAATTAAAATACCCCAATAGTAGTTTAGTTGATGATGCTGACTATAAAATTATAGGTATTAAAAGGATAATTAGCGGAGAAACACAAATTTCCAATGAAACGACGATCAATCTTTTAAAAGAATTTATAGCTCATTATCCTGAAAGCAATAAGATTATTCATGCCCGTGACGATCTTGGATTCTATTATAAAATGAGTTCTAATTACACATTAGCGGTGAAAGAATATCTAACAATTGTTCAGCTTTACCCTAAAGAGAAAGAGAGCGTGCTTAAATCTCTGAAAGAACTAACACACATTTATAGATATGATTTAATAGATGTTGTTAAAGAGCGAGAAATGCTTCAAATGATAATAGAAAAGTTTCCAAATACTTTAGATTCAAAACTTGCAATAGAGCGGTTGAGAGATTTACGGAAGGAAAAGGGGACGGTTCTATTTTATTGACAACCGAATAAACTATGATAGACTTTACCCATGCCAAGAACAGCAAGGATAGCGCCAAAGGAATATATCTATCATACACTAACAAGGGGAAATAACCGTCAGGATATTTTCCGGGAACAAAGCGACTATGAAAAGTATCGTGAGATACTTCGGAAATATAAAGATAAATACAAATTCAAACTCTACCACTATGTATTCATGACCAATCACATCCATCTTGTCATTGAACCAAAAAAAGAAGGCGGTAGTCTAGCGGAAATAATGAAAGGGATAAACCTGACTTATGCTCAATACTATAAACACAAATATAAGCATATCGGCCATTTCTGGCAGGACAGATACAAGAGCATAATAATATCAAAGGATAATTACCTTCTTGCCTGTGGAAGCTATGTAGAATTGAATCTAGTGAGGGCAAAGATAGTTGAAGACCCGAAAGACTATAAGTGGAGCAGCTACAACACATACGCATACGGCAAGAAAGACCAGCTTACCGATGAACATCCGATTTATAAAGAACTCTCTAAAAACGAAACAGAACGGAAGGGAAAATACAGAGAATTTGTTAAAGGAATGCTCAAGGACAAAAATGCAATGAAGGGTGAAATGGACAAAAGAGTGATATACGGGAGCGAGAGTTTTTTAGACAAGACAACCAGAGAATATAAGATAGAAGCGGTGATAAAGCCGAAAGGGAGACCGAAGAATGCTGGAAAGAAGAATAAATAGAACCGTCCCCTTTATATACGAAAGAGACAATAAAAGGTGGAGCCTTCATTTTCTTGATTTTATTTCCATATACTTCCTGTCAGGGAATTCGGCGATGCCTTTATTATCCTAACCGGCGCAATCCTTCCCATGAACTCTTCACTGGCAGAAAGGTTTACCACCTTATTGCAAGATGTCCTGCCTGTAAGCTGCGTTATTGCGTTTACGGCGTTATTGCGTTTTGCGTTATTTAATATGGCAGCTCCACCATCCGCCGTCTTGCTTTTTCCTTCTATTAAAACATCCACCGTCTTTCCTAGCATCTCTTGGTTTTTGCTATGGGTTATATCCATCTGTGTCTCCTGAAGTATTGCAAGTCTCTCCTCCTTTACCGTATCAGAAATCTGGCTATCAAATGATGCAGCCATTGTCTCCTGTCTGGGAGAATACTTAAATGAAAAAATATTATCAAATTCTATTTCTTTTATCAAATTCATGGTATCTAAGAAATCAGATTCGGTTTCTCCCGGAAAACCGACGATAATGTCAGTTGTAATAGCCATACCGGGATAAAGCATCTTAAGCTTCAATATTTTGTTTAAATAATCCTCCCTTGTATATCCCCTATTCATTATCTTTAATATTGTATCAGAACCGGATTGAAGAGGCAGATGAATATGCCTGCAAAGCCTCTCCTCTTCGCCAAATAGTTGTATAAGTTCTTCTGACATATCTTTGGGATGCGAAGTTATAAATCTAACCCTTTCTATGCCGTCCAGTCTGCATACCAGCCTGAGAAGCTCCGGAAATGAGATATCTGCGCCATTATTACCGTAGGAATTGACATTTTGCCCAAGAAGGGTTATCTCTTTTACTTCTGCCTTTATCAGTTTCTTTGCCTCTTGAAGAATATCTGAGCTTTTCCTGCTCATTTCCCTTCCCCGCACATAGGGGACTATACAATATGAGCAGAAATTATTGCATCCCCTCATTATAGTAATGGACACCTTAACCATGTAGATAGGATTTTCCAAGCCATTTTTTGCATAGGTATACTCAAAAAGTTCCTCATCTTCAATAAAACTGAAGAAGTCAGTTGCAGCAACCCTGCTTCTTGTACTCTCAACCTCTTTAATCAAATCCGGCAGTCTATGGATGTTGTGCGTACCAAACACAACATCAAGATGCGGCGCCCTCTTTAATAATCTGTTTCCCTCTTGCTGCGCAACACAACCGCCTACACCAATAATTAAATCCGGTCTTTGTTTCTTAAGCTTCTTGAACCTGCCGAGTGCGCTATAAACCTTTTGTTCCGCCTTGCCCCTGATACTGCATGTGTTGAGTATAACTATATCTGCCTTATCGGGGCTATCAGTAGTTTTGCAGTTAAGACTGCTCATCAGACCAATTATCTTCTCCGAATCATTGTCATTCATCTGACACCCAAAGGTTTCAATAAAGAGGTATTTTTCTTTTTTATCTAATTGCATTTCCATAGTTGTTGAGATTGGGTGATGAAAGATTAGAGGTAAGAAGTAAGAGGCGGGCGGTTAGGGGTAAGAGATTTTTGCCTCCAACCTTCAAGCCTCCAATCTCCAACTTCGCTAATTATCTAATTCACTAATTCTCTGAATTCATATGACTTGTTATCTCTTTTTTAACAGGTCTCACCGGCCATATGCCATTTATATTGTAGCCGCTTGCTATCTTCTGTCCCACAGCCCTTGCCTCTCTGGCTGAGGCATAAAACCCTATTCTGAGTCTGTACCAATGCTTCCCTTTAAAGTCAAATTCCGTCACATATGCATTGTAGTTATTTTGCTTAAATCTTTTTACCATGGCCTCTGCCTCTTCTTTTGATACATATGATGCAATATGCACAGCCCAAGGTTTATATGACATCTTCTTGCCGGTAGCCGGCTTTTGATCTTCTTTCTTAGCCGCTGCCTCCCTTGCGGGGGCAACTTCTTTATCCTGAGGTTCTCAGGTTCAGGAGGAGGGGCAACACCCATGTCCTGAAAAAACAAGAAATAGGCAATGGCCCCTCCGCCTATTACTACAAGTACAACCAAAAGTATGATTGATCTTTTGTTAAAGCTATCGGCAATACTCACGGCCTCACCTCCATAGGGTTATTTGCTCTACCCAGTTAAATGCTCTTATGAGTCAGTATACATGATTTTGCACGTGTAATCGTTCTGTAACCGTAAAATAGCGATTAAAAACCTCGCTATTTTACAAACCTGCGATTTGCCTGCCATACTTCGTTATCGGCGCATTTTTGCTCCTCACCGTATCGGCGATATACGGCTCGCCACAAAAATGGCCTCTGCCTCGTCTGGCAGCCAACTTGCAGGTTTCCCCAAAAATCAAAGTCTATTTTTGGGTGTAATCATTGTATTGCACCACTCCGGAATTTTAACGGGGCTTATCATATTTAACTATCCGTGGTGTTATAAACACCAGCAGCTCTTCACTGTCCGAAACTTTACTGTTAGATTTAAAAAGCCAGCCCAGGATCGGAATCTTGGAAAGATAAGGGATAGAATTCTCCGCATCAGATGATGCACTTTTATAAAGGCCGCCAATTACGGTAGTTTCTCCATCTTTAACAAGGACAGATGTGCTTGCCCTTTTTTCGCTAACGCCTGGTATCCCGTCTACACTGCGTCCAAAATCCGGATCGCTTTTACTCGCAACAATAGTCAAATTAATGAAATCATCAGATGATATCTGGGGAGTAACAGTCAGATCTATGCCTGTATTTATATCCTGCAGCCCTGTGTTTGCTGTAGTAACTGTTGTCGTACCTGTTGTTGAACTTGATGCTGTTCTTACCTTAAAATTAAGCCCGCTGTGTATGGTCGCTGCACTATTGTTAAGGGTCGTTATCTTAGGCTGAGAAACTATCTTTAATTGTCCGTTCCTCTCACCGGCAGATATGCGGAGGTCCAAAAGCAGGGAATCGCCTGTCAATGTGCCGAAGGAAAGACCTAAAGCGCCTACCGGCCCGATAACACCGGCTGCCGGGAGGTTTACAGCATAGTTTGGCTGAGAAGAAAATCGGCCGCCGGAACCGATAAAGCCGGTTGGAGTCAGTGTGCTGGGAGGGGCAGTAGCCGTGCTGCCAAATAATGAACCAAAACTATCGCTGCCTGTAGCGCCATATGCTGCACCCCACTGCACACCAAGGTCTCTTGCAAAGCTGCTCTGGGCCTCTATAATCCTTGCCTCTATAACAACCTGCATAGTTCTTACATCCAGAGACTTAATAAGGAGCTTTGCATTCTCTAGATTCTGTTTCATATCCCTCAATATGAGGGCATTTGTCCTGCCGACAGGCACAGCACTCCCTCTCTCACTTAAAACACCTTTAAGCTGCGCTACGACATCCGACGCCTTGGAGTAATTAAGCTGAATTATTTCCATTACAATGTCCTCTCCTGCCTTTACGATATCTTCCTTTTTGCCAATCCAAAGAACATTGTTCTGAATAACATAATCAAGCCCGTGCGCTCTGGTTATAATATCCAACGCATCCTTAAATGTAATCCTATCAAAACTGAATGTTGCCTTGGCTGTAATATCTTCTCCTACAATAATATTAAAGTTATTTTGCTTTGCAATGGCCCTTAGAACATCCCTAAGTTCCGCATCTTTGACCTCTATGGTAAGGATAGTCGCATCACCTTCAATCTTTGCCTTTATGCTGTTGTAGGTCTCGGCCTCTACAACAGAAGAGATAATAAAAACAGAGAGTAAAAAGTAAGAGGTAAAGGGTAAGAGGTAAGAGGTAAGATTTTTTCTTGCTTCTAACTTCTTGCTTCTTGCTTCTTGCTTCTGACTTCTGAGTTCTGAGTTGTTATTGCGTTTTCTTAACATCATATACCCTTCCGTCTGTATTGCCCATTTCCAGTTTATAATTACCACTGATACCACGGAGTATAACATACTGTTTTGTTATATCAATAACTTTTTGCCCATCCACACTGTCACCTATATATATTATCTTATTATTCACAATGGCGGATGGTTTTTTATCATTGTAGATGATGGCTGTAAGCCTCAGGTTCGCCGGCACCATAAAACCATTGCCCGGAAGAGGCACAAATGGGTCCCTTCCCCATGATGCATGAACAGGCTTTTTTGCCGGTAAGATGCGACTTAAATCGGACAGAGACTCTTTCAGGGCATCTTGGGCAAATAAGTTAGCAGTGAACAGTAAACAGTATACAGTAAACAGTAAGCAAAGAGCCATCCTCCTGCTCACTGACCACTGACCACTGACCACTGACCACTGTAGTTTCATCACTGTCCTCCAAGAACATATGTACTCATAAATAGCTGAATGGAAAGAAGAGGCTTGCCCCCGACTGACTCTATCGGGGGCTGGTTCTCCTCTTTTGCATCTATTCTGAAATTCTCTACGGTGACTATCCTTGGCATATCTTCTATCCTTTCGAGATATTCCCCAAATGATTGAAATCTTGACTGCAGGGCTGCCTGAAACGGCAGCTTAAAATATTCGCCTTTGGCCTCCAGCGGCATCGGCTTAAGCGAGGCAAACTTAATTTCTCTCTTCGCATCATCGCCGACAAGGCCTTTTAGTATTGACGACAACTGCTTATCGGAAGGAAGTTTGCTCTGTGTTAGCTCAAATCTGTCTTCCATATCCTTGAGCCTTTCCATTGCCTCTTTGAGCTTTTCCGCAATCTTTTGTGTTTCTTTTATCTCTGTAGAAACCTTATCAATATCCGCCATTGTTATTTGAATTTGTGAATCCAGCCTTTTAAGCTCCGCAACATCCTTTAAATATATATACTGATAAAAGAAAAATCCAGCGGCCGCAATAATCATCAGCCCGATTATCTCTTCCCTGTATTCTTTGATTCTTGATATTTCTAACATAGACAATATGTCTTTAATATCTGCCACGTTTGTCGCTCCGCTCCATTGAAAAAATCATGAATCAGGAAAAAGATAAGATTGGAGATGGAAAGTTTCTAACCCCACAATCTCTAATTTCTCTTTCCTGCTTTACTCTTTAACTCTGTCGTAACCTCAAAATCATAAAGATCTTTGCCATGAAATTCTCTCTTCTGGGAATAGGTCAAAAGCACGTTTCCAAAAAAGTGAGAGTTTTCTATAGCAAAGATAAACTCAGCAATTCTGGAATTTGAAAGAGCCGTTCCGTTGAATTTAACACCCTTGCCAGACAGTAGCGCCTTAACTTTGACTTGGTCGGTTAAATCGTATGTGACTATGCTCGTGAACCAGATTCCATCCGGTATGATATGGGTTATGCTTCGCAGCACATCTGACCAATAGATACGGCTATCCAGAATAGCGCCTATCACTTCTACCCTTTTTTTTATCTCATCTTCTCTCTTCTGCGCCAGATTCACCCGCTCTATAACCTCTTTGTATCTTGTGTTTTGCGCTATAAGGCCACCGCTTTGCTTACTAACCTGCTCCAGCTTATTCAACCTTCCATTAAGCTCAGCCTTCTCGTAAAAATAGACCCCTCCCAAACCCAGGAAATAAAGAACCAGAAGGCCGATAATTAAAGGCCTTTTCCGCCCGGTTCTTTTCCTCTCTCTCGTTTCATCTGAAATAAGATTTATCTGTTCTATCATTTCAGTTGCCAATTATCAGTTAGCACTTACAAAACTGTCTGCTGCTTACTGACATTTAAGTGCCAAACCCACAGTAACAACAAGGTCGGGGGCAAATTCCCTTATTTTCATTGCTTCAAATTTTTTAGGCTCTACCTTTATATTGCGCAGCGGGTCGTCTATAAAACATGGAATTCTGATAATGTTTTCAAAAAAGCTATCTATCCCTTTAAGTCTTGACGATCCGCCGCATAAGAAAATCTTGCTTACGCTGCCTTCTCTAAACTGCGCCTGGTAATAGTCAAATGACCTATGGACCTCGGCTGCCAGTCGTTCCACAACACCTGACACAGTATCTATAATCTCTTGCTCGGCTTCGCTCCGCCTATCCTTTTGATTACTGCCGGATGATATTTCACATCTTATCTTTTCCTTTTCCGCCACATCTTCAGCACATGCCAATTTATTCATAACAGCCATGGTCATTTCCCTGCCGCCTATGGCTATCTCTCTTGCAAACATAAGCTTTCTATCTTTAAATACGGCAAGGGTTGACTTTGAATCGCCAATATCTATCATTGAATAATTCACACCGTTCTCCCAAACATTGTTGTAATCAAAACATGCAAGCATGGCCATCGGCGCTACATCAATTATCAAAGGTTCAAGCAATGCATCTTCAAGTATCTTTATTAACTGATTTGTATCCTTTTTCTGGGCGCAAAATGCTATAAGCGAAAGCATTGACTCCTCTCCCCTTTTTATCTCTCCAATCGTAGTAAAATCACAAACCAATTCTTCGGGAGAGAATGTAATCTGCTTTCGCATTTCCCAGCGCACAGCTTCTTTCATATCTTTTTTAGGCATATTGGGCAGATACAGATGTGCCATTGTAAAAGAGCCGCCTGGAAGAACAGCCGCAGCTTTTTTTGTTTTTATCCTGTGGGTGCTAAGAAGGTTTCTCAATATTTCGCTTACTCTTGAGTTATCTTCAGGGAACGTTAGATGATTAAGCTTTGAATACCCGACCGCCTCCAGCGAACGTTTGTCTGTTGTCCCCTTTATCTTCATAACCTTTACAGCATAAGAGCCTATATCAACACCTGTAAGATTGCCTTTGTCAAAGATAAACACAGATTCTCCTGTCTGACAAATTAGTAATTATAAGGCAATAAAAATGCATAAGAAAATAACACCATTCCTCACAACTCACTACCTTTCTTTCTTTTCCCAAAAATCAATGTCTATTTTTGGGTCTTTTCCACCGTAAAGCTGCCGGCACTAAGATAAAGCACCCTCTCTCTTACATCTCTGGCTATGAGGTCATCTCTCTGTTGCACCCTATTAGAAGATTCTGTCTGGGCATTATCCCTGTCTAATTTAGCAACATTATTATCTAATGGCCTTTTAACTTGATTCATATGCGATAAAAATTTTTCATAATAAGCCAGCGCATCTTCAAATTTCTTTTCCTTCTCAAAAGAAACAGCCATATTAAGATATGGATCAGGATAGTGCGGTGCAAACAAGATTGCCTTTTTAAAATATTCTTTGGCTGTCTTGGAATCGCTTTTTGCTTCTAAAAGAACACCGTAGTTATTCAAAGCCTCGGGATAATCCGATTTGTATCGGAGGGCCTTGTTATAGCTGTCCGCCGCGCCTTTCATATCACCCAACTGCTTATATGTTAATCCAAGATTATTATAAGCCTCGGCGTATTCAGGAAACGTCTCAATAGATGCCGTAAACTCATTTTTGGCAAGAGCAAATTTGCCCTGTCTGTAAAGCTCCATCCCGTGTATATTTCTATTTCTTGCTGCTTCCAACTCTGCCTTACGCCTCTCAGTTCTTGCAGATTCCGGGCTTTGTATTTCACCGACCGTTAACCCGTATGACATATTAGGGTTTTTAAACACTTCTGATTTCTGCCCGATGACTGCTGACTTATCATTGTCAGGATGGGCTTGGAAGCCAGACGGAGCTGGCTGACGAATGATATTAAATCCAACTCTAGAAAAAACTAACCATCCTGCAATAACAGCAAACAATAAAAAAAGAAATATCGAGACAAACTTCGCTTTTACCGCAGAAATATTGGGACGGAGATCGCCTTCTCCGGTATAAGCAGACAAGGCGTCCGGCTCTTGTGTTGTTTGCACCTTTTTAAGGGCTTGATGTATCAAACTCATAGGAAGAAAGCCACAAGTCGGGAGTCAGAGAGACAAAATAAATAGTCTTATCTTTCTGACTTCTGACTGTTATATCCTGACTTTATTTTAATAAAAACTTCACCTATTCTTTTATCTCCATATTTAACAACTATGGGATATTCTGCACCCTGTTGTTTTACAGAATATTTAGCCCATAGGCTTTTAGCTGTATCAATCAGATAACCCCTGTCTTCTCCTGTATTAACAGATTTCTTTGGAACAAAACCAAGAAGATTTACAGATAAATCCTTGCTGGCTGCACCCTCCACAATTGCATCAACTATCTTAAATTTATCACCCTTACTTACTTCCAATGCTTCTCCATGAGAGACAGTATGTTTAACGCCATTGACAAGAATTATCAACCCCTTCAATGAAACCGCATCTCCGGCAATATCTTTGGAAAGGGGCTCTGCTTTATTCATGTTATCTGGAAACTGTGAATCTCTAAGTATTGACTGTTCATTGCTAACTGAAACTATCTCATTTACCTCTTTTTGCTGTAATGAAGGTTTGTCAACTTCCCTGGTCGCAGCAGGGGATGGTGGAACTGCAGGTTCTGTTGGAATAGACTTTATAATGAGTGTGCTTGCAGCCAAAGGAGCGATAGCCGGTTTTTGATCATCCCACCACATTGCAAATATCACCGCAAGAATAACTGTAGATACTGCAAGATATGACGCATATCTGATCCCTGGCTTCAGACCTCTGACTCCTGACTTCTTATGCGGTATCTCAATATTCTTTCTAAATGTCCCATCCATATCCAGTTCATCTACAGCTCTTCTTTCTATCTCGTCATTAATCACTCTCTTCCCTGCAACAAAGGCTGCTGTTAACGCCCTGTCGCACACAATGTTTATAAGGCGTGGTATACCGGAGCTTGCCTCGTATATAGATTTTAACGCCGTTGATGTAAATCGTATATTCCCTCTGCCTCCTGCAATGGTAAGACGGTTAAATATATAGGCCTTTGCCTCTTCAAAATTTAAAGATTTCAAATGGTATCTTACTACAATCCTTTGGTTTAACTGGCGAAGCTCAGGAAGTTTGAGTTTTTCTCTCAACTCCGGCTGTCCCACTAACAATATCTGGAGCAGCTTCATCTTTTCTGTTTCAAGATTGGACAACAACCTTATCATCTCCAGGGCCTTTAGGCTTAGATTCTGCGCCTCATCTATTATCACCACCGCATTTCCACCATCCCTTGCCTTTTCCACGAGAAAAGAATTTAAAACATCCAATTGTTCCTTAAGAGATATGCTATCTACCTTTAAACCAAAGTCTTGATTTATGGCTTGTATCAGTTCTATATCGGACAGAAGCGGGTTAAAGATTAGGGCGCTCTTAACCTTTGTATCTAGCCTATCCAGAAGCGCTCTGCAAAGCGTTGTCTTTCCGGTGCCAACCTCGCCAGACAGCATAAGAAAACCCTTGCGCTCTGAAATGCCAAAAGAAATGATTTCTAATGCCTCCTGATGTTTCTTGCTTAAATATAAGAATCTTGGATCAGGGGTTATATTAAACGGATTTTCCTTGAGATAGAAAAACTTTTCATACAGCATCTTTTACCCCTTGCCCTTTTTTGCGGACCTTTCGTCAAATTCTTCCATAGCCTTTTGATATGCAGCTTTATGCTTAAAACCTTTCTTGAGATATTTCCATATAAGCCCTATCTTCTTCACATCGTCGTTGCTATATTCCCTTGCCTCAAGGTCACCCATGGGGATACGTTGCGGTGTTATGTACCTCTTCTGCTCAAGATAGTAGAGTTTATGCCTTGGAATGCCTATCTGTTCTAATATCTGTGATGTTTTCATAGGTTTGTCCTTCACCCTTCAGGCCAAAGGCTTAAGGCTGAGAAAAGTGTTTTTGTCCTCATACCTGCTATCTCTAGCCTTTTATATTTAGTTTTAGTTTCAGATTCAGATTTATTTTTCTACGGTTATAACCTAAAAAGAAAAAGCTGTCAAGATAATTTTATTTCCAAAAATAGACATTGATTTTTGGGGAAACCTGTAGGTTGGCTGTTAGACAACCCACCCCTAAAGCCCCTCTCGAGATGGGACTAAAGGGGTGGGTTGTGAGGAACAAAAATTGTCCGATAACAAAGTCGGGGCGCCCAAGCGAAGCTTGGGTCGGGCAAATCGGCTGGCTCCACTTGCTGCGAAGCGATTGCAAGTGGAAGATGTCCAATAGCGAGGTTTTTAATCGCTATTTTATGAAATATGAAGTAGAACCTCCCCTGAAAACTAATTACTACTCCCTCAAAAACAAAACTCCGTTCTCTTTTCAAAGAACGGAGTTTTAATTTTAAATCCCGCGGCGTCCTACTCTCCCACACAGTTGCCCATGCAGTACCATCGGCCCTGGAAGGCTTAACTTCCGTCAGATAACCCAAACCCCAAATAACCAAATCATCAAATTACCAAATCACTGTCCAGCACGAACAGGCCACGCATAGTAGGCATTAGTCGTATAGAAGCCGTACACAAGGCCATTCCACATAGTGACGAACCACGCGAGGGTCGTAGTGCTGGCATAGGTAGTAGACGACCAGTAGAAGTTGGCCTGCACATTGCTGAAACCTTGTGCGGAATTATTCAGCCAAGTAGCTGTGTTGGTCTGCTCTGCATTTATCAGGCTTTCCAGCTCATTCACATTAGGCAGACGCCAGTCGGTGTAGCCGCAAATGGTTAAATCGTTTGCATAAGTCAGGGCAGTTGCCCATGTCCGCGTTGTGCTGTCAGGCGCTTTGACCCACATTAAGCCGGTAAGATTGTCTGTAATACAAAGACCTGTGCCATCAACGGTAAACCTCGTGCTCGGCCATGCAGCGCCCTTTTGTAATTCACCATCCTGCCCTGTGCTTGTGCAGCTAATTACACCGCCTGCAGCATCATAGCATGTGGTCTGGCCTGTCTTGGGCAAATCCGCCGGCGCTGCATAAGCTGAGCCTGCTGCCAATACCATTGCAATCATGAACATAAACATTCTCTTTAGCATGTCTTTCCCTCCCTTGTTTTTGTAATTTTTAATACCGGCAGTCTTTGTTTTATCCTGCCGATGTATCTGTCTGTTTCCCTGATGATTATTATCGGGATACCCTTGTCTACGAGTCTTTTTAAATACTCTTTTCCAAGCCTTACAGGAAAACCATACATCGCTCTCCTTTGGCTATTCTTCAGTCTTTTAAGACCGAGAGTCCCCATTACATCATTTTTTATCTCGCCGTAAAATTCATAGAAGCAGCCCACCTGAAAGAATATGACCATATCTCTGAACTTGCATGAATAATAGAGATACTGGCTCTTTACAGATGGAAATATTGCAGAATATCTGTAAAGGGGCTTTACCCTTTCATCATCACTTGTCCCTGCAGGCCTGTGCTCGAATGGTTCTATAGAGGGTAGTAAGCAGGGAAAGGAGAAATACTCCTTTAGAAAACTGTATCTTTTCAGTATGGCGCCTTTTAAGCTATATGAGTCTGCCCATTTAAGATGCCCAAGATATGAGGCAAGGACGGACCTGAGTTGTTCAAGCAGTTCGTAATCGTATTTATACAGGCAAATATTTGTCATGCCCGGGTGTCCCCCGCTTACGACCTGCGGGGGCAGGCTTAATCGGGCATCCAGGGTTTCCCGTGAAACTTGTCCTCGAAGGTAGTAATCGGGGAACGGGAATCTATTCATTTTATAGTTCCCCCGATTTAATCGGGGGACAGCGTCTGGATTCCCGCTTACATACTGCGGGAATGACGATTCGCTTGACTGCTGCTCTATTGCCCTGCTGCTATGACTTACAAGTTTCTTTTCAAACCAGCCGAGTTTTGTCTTCAGGTTATTGACCACCCTCCTCCTGACAAGGGTATAATCCTGCCTGATGACATAGCCCAAAAAATCTATTCCGTTTGAGACCGGAATAATGCTGTTATATCTATCATTGAAAGACAGGTTGAGCTTATCCGCAACAAATTCCTTTATCCGTTCCTTTATCTCTTTTAGTCTTTCAGGCGATACATCAAGAATAAGAAAGTCATCACAATAGCGGACATAGTATCTGTGCTTGATCGTGTGTTTTACATACTGGTCAAGCTCATTGAGGTATAGATTTGCAAAGAACTGGCTGGTGAGATTCCCCACTGGAAGACCTCTATTTTCAGGCGCATGAAAGAGGCTTTTGTGAGGAGGCATCTGCTTTATCAGATGTTCTTTACCCTTGAGGATACAGTTTTCTGTCGGGCTGTGAAAGATTATCACCTGGGCAAGCCAGAGAAGGTCGTCATGGGCGCTTAATCGTCTGAGTTTCTTATCCAGCATCTGAAACAGGATTTTTCTGTCAATAGTCATAAAGAAATTCCTGATGTCCATGTGGATAAAATAAAGCTTCTTTCTTCCGTTTTCGCTTCCCCTTCTGATAAACTCCCTTACCGTCTCAACTGCCCTGTGCAGTCCTTTGTCTTTTCTGCAGGCATAAGAATCGTAAATAAATATAGGCTCATAAATAGCTTCAAGCCTCTCTATCAAGACATGATGGACTACCCTGTCCCGGAAATCCGCGGCAATTATCTCCCTCATCTTGGGTCTTTCAACAATAAAACAGACAGAGCGAACAGGCTTATAGGTCTTATTCTCAAGTTCCTCAGAGAGTTTGAAGAGATTCTCCTCTGCATTAATCTCAAATCTCATGGCATTGATAGT